>JASFJP010000439.1:0-4492 GCA_050121225.1 Desulfobacterales bacterium | reverse complement strand
TCATATTGCCCCCCTTTTCAGTTGAGTTTGATCCCAATCGCCTACTATGAATTCGTTATACGTCCTTGACGCGAATTATCAGTTTACCGGTGTTGGCGCCCGTGAAGATTTTCTTCAACGTTTGAAGCGCATTTTCTAATCCGTCAACGATCTCGGTGTGCACCTTGATCTTGCCTTCGCCCATCCATTGACCCAGCGCGGCGATCGCTTCGGGGTAGCGCTCTGCGAAATCCAGCACAATATAGCCTTCTACATGCAAGCGCTGCATCAAAATCATCCCATAGTTGTATGGCCCAGGTACGGGTTCGGTGGCATTGTACTGTGAAATCAGACCACACGTTGGAATGCGGCCTTTGAAATTCATCAGCTTAAGACACGCATCGAGAATCTCGCCACCCACGTTGTCGAAGTAGACGTCAATGCCGTCCGGACATGCAGCGGCGAGCGCTTTGGGCACGTCTTCTGTTCGGTAATTGATCGTCACGTCGAAGCCGAGGTCCTTCTTAATCCAGGCGCATTTTTCATCGGATCCCGCCAGCCCGACAACACGGCAACCCTTGATCTTCGCAATTTGACCGACAATCGAACCGACAGCTCCCGCTGCGGCTGAGACCACGACGGTTTCGCCCTCCTTGGGCTGACCGATATCAATCAGTCCAAAATAGGCAGTAGGACCGACAACGGCAAACGTGCTGAACGCATTGACCAACGGAAGCGGTCCGGTATCACCCATCGGGTTCACGATCGGGGGGGCACCGATCTGATAGTCCGCCCATACTCCGAGACCGCCTACAATAGCGCCTTCAGCATAGTCTGGATGATTAGATTTGACAACAGTTCCGCAGACAACACCACGCATTGGATCGTTGAGTTCGACCGGCGGCATGTATTGATCCATATCGCTCATCCAGATCCGATTAGTCGGATCGAGCGACAAGTAATTCAGGCGAAACAGGAACTCACCATCGCTGGGTTCAGGGATAGATTCTTCTTCAAAACTCAGGACATCGTCGGTAATGTCGCCAACGGGCCGTTTGCGAAGCCGCCAGACGCGGTTTACTTCAGACATAGTCATTCTCCTTTCTCAAAAAATTGTGGACGGTCCAGCAAGTAATAATACATCACTGACGTTAAACATTTTAATGCATATCGCAAGAATTTTAGGGGGGTGATATTTTTGGAATCATAGAAGCAGAAATCGTTGATTTTAATGTGAATTGTTAGGACACTATATTATTTTATGCGGTTAACGAAAGCCCGGACTAACGAACCGCAGAAAAATCATCATGTGCTCCGACGAGCTAATTGAGGTACCCATTCTCGCACATGATGATTTTCTGCTCACATCGTGCCATAAAAAATTGGGCTAAAAAAATATTATCGATTTTCTGGGTAACCGAAGTCTTGGCACTTTTTTGCATTAGAACCGGTAACGCTTGTGTTGGCATTTGTGAGTTAAGCAGTTTCAAAAATATTGAATTAAGGTTGGATGGTTAAACAGGAAGTATCTTATTTATGGTTCAATGTCAATTTAAGGGCAATCAATATATTGTGGTCTTGAAAATGAAAAACTGGGTACAGCTTGCTGGTTTGCCATAATATGCAATTTTGCCAGAGTTCATGTACGTTCTGTATATCCCAGGATTTTAATTTTCATCTGGATATATGCTGAGATACGCAATTTGACTCTTCATCGATCCTCCTATAACACACCAAAGCCACGCATAATCAGACGCGAAAGCGCGCAGAGCTTTGGAGGTCGAGTGAGGGAAACGAAGGCGTCTAACATTTTGGTATTTGTGAAATACGTGCCCTTAACCTCCGTCTACAATAAATAACGTGCATTCGGCATTATTCAGACGCATAGGTTTTACTGGAGCATATTCTTCTGAGTCTATAAACGCTTGTGCACTCTTAACATCGGGAAATTCGATAATTACTATTCTGGTGGGTGTCCATAGCTCAGTTTGCCTAATGTCCATCGCTCCACCCCTAACTCGGTATACGCCTCCGAATTTTTCAGCAATAGGCTTCGCAAGCTTTTTATACTCTTCATATACCTCTGGATTGTTGATTTTGGTGTCTACAACGAGATACGCACTCATATTAAAACCTTCTTCTAATTCGTCACATTACATTGATATTCAATAGACCTTTTGTTTTTGTCCCTTATGGGTGTATGGAATTTTAACAATCAACACTTGGCATCCGATATGGCCATTTGGGGCTATATTACAGATGGCCTAACTCATCCAAGAATTTTATTACCCTCAGCGATTCGGCAATTCCTGTCGTACCCCCTATGGCTATAAGAACCTGAAGTGTTTCTAAGATTTCCTCCTTAGTCGCACCTTCATCCAGAGCGTTCTTAGTTTGAGCAAGGATACAGTTGGTGCATCCAACCTTAAGGGCTGCTGCCAATGCTATAAGACGCTTTACCTTACTGCTCAGAGCCCCTTCCTTATAAGCAATTTCGAGCACTTCAGCCTCTGCAGCCATAAATTGGGGAACCGCTTTCTTAAATTTGCTTAAAAGCTCAATACGCTCCGCATTCAATTGTACTTGATTTTCCATTCATAACCTCCTTAGAAAATTTAGACTATCCGGAATTGGCTTGAAGTTGTGATAGGGAACAAAATCAAATTTAATAAAGTCCCGCTTGCAGAATTGCCAGATTAGCAAATATCAAGTTTAACAAGATCAGTACAAATCAGATTCGTATATCGTAGTGATCTCGTTGATGCCAGTGGCTACGGGATATGCCGGCAACCGGACTATTGGAAAAAATGGATACTAATGGCATTAACGGTCCTTAATTATTCTACTTTTGGTGGAATAATCTACAATTATTAAGGCCCATTTTCATTGCCGATACATTACGATATTGCAAATAATTCACAGGCACCCGCAGAAGCTGATACGCTTTGAGTTTCATATGGTTGTCAATTTTTGCCTTTGCAATTATTTTCGTTGATATAATCCGATCAATTCCGCCTTTGCAATAATATGGCCTTCCATAGCTTTTTCGAGTTTTGCTTTTGTCGGGCTTTTGAGATCCGGAAGAACAATATCCAAGGCATAGAGTTTATGAAAATATCGATGTGTACCGATAGGCGGACATGGCCCCCCGTAGCCTGTTTTTTTCCAGTCATTGAGACCTTGCAACGTTCCTTCAGGAAGATCCTTATCTTTTACTCCTTCCGGCAGGGAGCTAACCGTTGCTGGAATGTTATAAAGAACCCAATGAACCCAGGTCATTCTTGGATTAGCAGGGTCAGGAGCATCAGGATCGTCAACAATCAATCCAAAACTCTTGGTTCCTTCCGGAGCACCAGACCATCCCAACCCAGGCGAAATATCCCCTCCATCGCATGTAAACTTTTTGGCAATACTCTTTTGGTTTTCAAAATTTGGTGATGTTAATTCCATGTTTGTATTCACCTCCTCCGCATTTACTGAGATAATAATAAAAAATAGGACAAGTTGTGATACAATAAAACGCCATTTTCTCATAATTCCTCCCTCAAAATAAAAAACGGCATGAAAAAATCGCTGCTGAACGAGAGGCAACCATTTTTTTCGTTTAAGCAAACTGTCGTCCTGAAGTGTCTGTCATGTAACCTGAAAAAACGCTTCTTCAAACTCAGGTTTGCCCTCATAACGGCTCATATAAAATCCTGGAAGCTTGTCCATGTTCTCGAATAATGACGGATCAGCCTCAATGCCGGCATGGTGAAGAGCCTTAGCAATGGATTTTGGTTTAGGGGGGCAGCCTTTGATCGCAATCATTTCCTGAATGTCTGGATTGTCTTTATGCGCCTGGTAGATGCATTTGCCCAACAAAATGGTCTTTTCCATTCCAGGTGTGGGTTGCATGGTTTTTCCGGTCAGAACCTCTACCTTTTTCCACGGTTCACCTTTCCAAGCATAACGGATTGCTGCAAGCATCACTCCGTATACACCAGAACAATACGTGCACAGGGAAAGATCAAATTTTCGGTAATATACGCCTTCTATTCCCGCCTTGGCCAACGGTATAGGCATGATACCTTTGTCAGTTTCACTGTATTGGAAATCATATTGATGAAGTTTGGCCACGTCCTCGATAGCCTCACCGACCACCTCAATGTCGGAAAAATCCAGTGAACGATTACGATTTTTAGCCGCATACACCAGATGCGGCACCTGGGCAGGATCGTAACCTAAGAGCTTTGCGCCAACCATGTCAGCCGATAGCAAATCAGCCGAGGCTACCAGCAAATTGCTCCTGTGCATACGGCCGTCAATACTAGGTCCTCTTTCATTAGTGTAAATGCCATCCAAAAGAGTGAACATCGGAGGCATCTTGTCAGCCAGCTTGGAAACCCAGAAGTGAAGATCTTTTCCTGGATTCATATTGTGACATTTTTTACGTGAGGGAATATCGATCATTCCCTTGAGATTCTTAATGCCCAGACTAACAATAGTCTGTGCGTGGCACTTCATCACCGGA
>JASFJP010000438.1:0-4502 GCA_050121225.1 Desulfobacterales bacterium | reverse complement strand
GTGGCCACGCCAACCGATGCATTCGCTCTTAAAGACCAGAACAGCGATCTTGTCCTTATTGGTGAAGTTGGCGGTATACCGATTGAGGGATTTGATTACGGGAACTCACCGAGTCAGATTTTGAATGCCAAATCGGATCAATTTGAAGGAAAGACCATTGTCCAACGAACGTCTTCAGGCGTTCAGGGGGCCATTGCGGCACTAGCAAGCGCCGATGAAGTTCTGTTGGGCAGTTATAACCTTGCCCAAGCAACAGCGCGTTACATAAGATCCACAAAGCATAAAGAAGTTAGCCTTGTGGCGATGGGATGGGATTTGAAGGAAATTGCGCCTGAAGATGAATGGTGCGCGCGGTATTTGGCGTACTTATTGAACGCCGGTGATTATAATCATCTTCAAGCCTTGCGTGAAATACTATTTCATCAAACCACCCGGAAATTTTTGAGCGGAAATGCGGCCCATTTTCCAGCAGAGGATCCGATTGTGTGTCTTCAACGAGATATCCATGACTTCGTGCTGCGTGCCAAGCGAGAGGCAGATATGGTTATCGTTGAAAGGCTGACTTAGTTGCCCATGGCGTCGTCCATTCTGGCTCGTAACCTAGATATCATTTGAATGCCCCTATCGAAGGCGGCAAGATTCGCCGCGACCCTATCAGATGGCATCGTTTTTGAGATAACGGTCATAAAATCTTCCCTCGCAATCGGAAGCGCGCCTGTTTCGGCTATGGCTCCGATCATCATGATGTTACCGTAAATCGGATTTCCCAATTTTACGGCGTCATCGGTAACCTTGACAAACCAGACATTTTTCGACAATTCAGCAATTCTTTGTTCAAGATAATCAAGGGAAGGGTAGGTTGCATCGCCGCTGATGACCGCCACCGGTTGGATGGGGCGCATGTTGCAAAGTGTATTGGTGTGAGGGTTTCCGTAGTTCAAGAACACCCGCAGGGCTTCGATCGGCTCCAAAGAGACAACCATATGAGCTTTTCCTTTGGGTATTTGAGGTGACCAGGTTGAGTCCGCTGAGACTCTCACATGGCTCATCACCGATCCGCCGCGCTGGGAGGCACCAAATGTTTCACCGATGGTAATCTGTAATCCCTTTTCAGAAAGCACATTGCCCATAACCCTGGAAGCCATAACATTTCCCTGTCCGCCAACTCCGGTGATAATGACGTTATACGGATCGCACCTCAGATCGGCTGTTCCCATGACCTATGCCACCTCCTTTTTGCGAATAGCCCCGGCGGCCTTGCAAAGATTTGACAGATACTTCTCAGGTATTTTTTCGGTTTGCAGATAGCCCGCCTCACATGCCTTTTCGATGAGGTTGGCGCCCTCCTCAGATCTGACAATAAGTGTATTCCATCCGGGTCGGCCTCGAACATTCCCACGGATACATCGGACCATTCCGAGGTCATATCCGGACAAATAAAGCAGGTGTGAGGGATTAGCGGCTTGACCTCAGAAAGGGGTATATCGATACGACCGTCATCCATTTGAAGTATCAACATATCGGCCGGAGGCGGAGGAATGTTCATGCCTCTAATTTTTAGAGATGTTGCATTTTACGGATAGAAGCGTTGTCAGCTGCCGAGCATCCAATGACCAGTTGCAAAACAAACCAACGGTAAGTGCAATTGGATCAGCAAAATCACTCTTCTGCATGGGATTGGTTCGCATCTGTGCGGCAGCCGTCATTTGACATGGTGTTCCGACCACACCCAGACTAGTAAAGCCTTTATCTATCCCGGTATTTAAAACTGCCAGCGTCGGGGAAGCCATAAATTTAGTCGAGGTGCAGGTGACAACATCTTCCCAGTTTGTAACCAAACGTGGAACCGGTGTGGTTCCCTCTCTGTCTGTGAGAGCGGCAGCATCTATGATATCCACTTTAAGAGCAAATGTTATGAGGGACGATACGGTGCCGCCTGCCTGAAAACTACCCTGGTGCATCTCTTCGCCGGCTCGGGCTGACAGAACCTGACGATAGTTTCCGATGGGTCCGCCGTCGTAGGGTGGGACCCAGATGCGCTTGGACAGCTCATCCATGTCCACCTCTGTTTTGGGACAGAATGCATAGCAGCGACCTTCATTTAGATCGCATGCAAAAAGGCGGGTCGTTTTCCCTTTGTGATTTTTATAGTAGGGGCAAAGATTTACACACGCTCCGCAGCCAATGCACAGATCGTTGGCAAAAATGTCTTCAACCAGCTCGTTAGATCCCAGCACGCGCATCATATCAACTCTCCTACTGGAATTTTGTTTCTTCGCCAAATATGGCTATCATCATTATTTTAGGCAAATTGGGTCCATCTTTAAGAACCATATGATAATTTAGATATTGCTTTCCTCCAGGAGTCTGATATTTTGTTACAAAATTGTATAATTTGAACTAGAAGATGACGAAATGGTAATTGAACTCACAACCCCTGCAGGATCTAATATGAAAGCCACACCGACGATTGAAGAAGTTACTCTTCTTTATGAAATCACGTCTGCACTCAATGAGCATCTGGATTTAAAAAAGTCCTTGTACAAGGTGTTGGATATTTTATCAAATTCGATGAACATGGTGCGAGGAACCATAACAATTTTGAATCCCATGCGCAACGAGATTAATATAGAGGTTGCACACGGGTTGAGTCGTACTGCAATGGAACGCGTAAAATATAAACTCGGGGAAGGTATCACCGGTCGGGTGATTGAAACCGGAAAAGCTGTCGCCATTCCCAAAATCAGTGAAGAACCCCTTTTTTTAGACAGGACCGGATCCAGAAAGAAACGCAAAGATTTAGACCATTCTTTCATCTGTGTGCCCGTTCAAAAAGGCAAGCAGGTCATCGGAGCTCTGAGCGTCGACAGGCCCTATGATCAATCCTATTCGCTAAAAAGCGGAGAAAAGCTCCTCTCGGTTATTGCCACCATGATTGCCAGTCACGTCATCAAGCTTGAAACCATCCGGATGGATAAAGAACGCCTGCGAGAGGAAAACCGAAGACTGCAAAGCGTGCTGAAAGACAAATATAGTATCAGTAATATCATTGGGAACAGCAACAAAATGCGCGAGGTCTTCCAGATGGTCTCGCAGGTTTCTAAAAGCAATGCCACAGTTTTGATCCGGGGAGAAAGCGGCACCGGCAAAGAGCTCGTAGCCAACTCCATCCACTACAACAGCCTTCGCGCCAAAAGCCCGTTTGTGAAAGTCAACTGCGCGGCGCTGCCTGCCACGTTAATTGAAAGCGAGCTATTCGGTCATGAAAAAGGCGCGTTTACAGGTGCCATCAAACAGAAGATTGGAAAATTTGAACTGGCCAACAAAGGCACGATTTTTCTTGATGAAATTGGATCCATCGGTTTAGATGCTCAGGCCAACTTGCTGCGCATTCTGCAGGAAAAAGAATTTGAACGAGTGGGCGGACAACGGACATTGAAAACAGATGTGCGTATCATCGCCGCTACCAATAAAAACCTGGAAGAAGCCGTCGAAGACGAGACCTTTCGAGGTGATCTCTATTATCGTTTGAATGTGTTTCCAATCTATATGCCTCCTTTGAGAGAGCGCAAAACTGACATCCTTTTGTTGGCGGATTATTTTTTAGAAAAGTATGCCCAAGAAAACCATAAGGATATAAAACGATTTTCAACACCAGCGATCGATATGCTTATGGAATATCACTGGCCCGGAAACGTGAGAGAGTTGGAAAACTGCATTGAGCGTTCGGTACTCTTGTGCGAGGAGGGTGTGATTCACAGCTATCATTTGCCTCCGACGCTTCAGACCGGAAAAGAATCCGATACGGTGCCGACTCTGTCTTTGGAAGATGCCGTCGCCAATTTGGAAAGAGAAATGATTATCGACGCCCTGAAAAATACCCGGGGAAACGTTACCACAGCGGCCGAAATCCTACAGACAACGGTGCGAAAGTTTGCCTACAAGGCCAAGAGGTATGCAGTGAACTATAAGAACTACCGCTAAAGCTTGTTTTAAAACTTTTATCTCTTGCCCGCTGGATTCGCCACGGCTGAGGTATCTGCGGCAGGCCAAATTAGACTTCGCCGTGTCGCCCTCCCCCTCTAGTTCACGGATGGTCTTCCAGTTATAATTTTGTCCCTACACCTGAGCCATGATAATTGCGTTTAAACCTTCCCAATAACGGAAAAGCAGCTGCAAAGTTTCATTTGTTACAATACCATAGTCTGTTGATGGGGTATTTGTAAGTAAAATCAAAAGCCCACAGACACCGTGTGCAATTGTGGATTAATAGCCGAAATCAAATCCAGCAAATACTATGTTTTATTATAGATTGCTTTTGCCAATCCAAAAAATTATAGAGTTAAAATTGTATATCAAGGTAGCCTAAGCCTTCAATTTTCAAATTTAAGATAAAACTTCATCTGGCAAAAGACAGAGTTGCGCTACGTTTAGGCTGCACTTAGCAAAGACATCTGCAACATAATTTCTTCACACGGTCCCTATTTCATCTCGATGAGCTT
>JASFJP010000437.1:0-4512 GCA_050121225.1 Desulfobacterales bacterium | reverse complement strand
AATCCCGCAAGATCGTTGGAATGAGCCGTATATGTCCCTGAAAGAGCTCAGAGCGGAAATCGAGGATGGTGTCGTTTTCTGGGGTCTGGAACGTGATGGACAGCTTCTGGGAGTCATGGGAATCCAGGATAAAGGCGATGTGACGCTCATTCGTCATGCCTACGTCTGGATACGAGCTCAAAAGCTTGGAATCGGAACAAAACTGCTTCAGCATTTGCAAAGCATGACGCAAAAACCCATCCTTATTGGGACCTGGGCAGCGGCGTCATGGGCTATCTCATTTTACGAAAGGAACGGTTACACCGTTGTCTCAGAGGACGAAAAGAATCGTCTTCTCAGAAAGTACTGGTCGATACCGGAGCGACAAGTGGAAACGTCTGTGGTCTTAGCAAAACAAACATGAAATGAGGCATAGTTTGTGATAGCGATTTAACAGGAAACCACGGCCTGTCTGACGAATTCCCCCAATGGAAGTTTCCCGCTTTTTTTTTAACAGCGCCCTTTAGGCCTTTTGCCAGCTCTGGTCGAACTTTGCACGTTAAGTTATATATATTTTGGATTTCTTGTTTGAGCAACTCTGCAAACGAACTTCACGCACACTAGAGGGGCTGCTGCCCCTTCCAATCAGGATGTTTGAGTTGGGTATATTTTTTTGGAATCGTCAATTCCGAAAGAAAACCGCTTGCCTTCAGGGCCGTTTTTAGACAAGGGCCATTTTCAGATCTACCACCCACCAAAGGAAAGGAGGTCACTATGGAAAAGCCCATCATCAACTATGAAACCCTGATTCGCATTACCAAAGCCATTTCCATGATCCGTGATCCGGAAGAGATCGTTTTGATCACCGTGGAAGGTGGAACCCTTCATCATTCGTCGAATGCAATTTGGCAATTTGGGGGTACTATAAAAGAAGTACCCATGATATCCCGATAGAAGGATGTTGCTTGCTGCGCAGGTTCTTATCTACCGGCTGATAGCTCCTGTAACATGAGCTTCATGCTCCGTATACGGCGACATCCTTCAAATCCGGCCCCAGGTATTCGCGTTCGTTTTCACCGAGGATGCCAAGCGCCAGGCATATGATGGTCCATATATGGATGACATGGTAGCCGCCGCCATAATGATCGCTGAGTTCATGAATTTGCGCATGGCAGTTGTGACACCCCGCCAGGCAATAACCCGCACCGGTCGTTTGAATCTGATTATCTTTTAAGCGACCGAATTCCAAGCGAGCCTCTTTATATCCAGATTGCAGAAAACCTCCGCCGCCACCACAGCAATAATTGTTGGATCGGTTCGGGTGCATTTCGATAAAGTTTTCTTCTCCCACAACCGTCTTGACAACATAACGCAAATCTTCGGCAATTGGGTCACCATAGGTTTTGCGCACAATTTGACAGGGATCTTGAACGGTAAACTTTATTTTTAAATCTTTGTTCCAATCGGAATTTACGTTCAATTTCCCTTCCCGGATCCATTTGGCGTAGTATTCATAAATGTTTTTTACCTCGAATTTGTGGGGGATGTTGAATTTTTTCAGTCCTGCCAGGACTGAGAAGGTGACATGCCCTCATTCGGTGTTGAGATATATTTTACATCCGAGATCATCTGCCTGTTGGGCGGTGGTGCGGGTAATGTGTTCCCAGGACTCGTTTTCTGCAAGAAACATACAATAATTTTCCCCTCCCCAGCCCTTGCTGCCATAGGTCCAATCCGCTCCCACCACATGCAGAATTTTCCACAAAGGCACCATTTCGTCCGGCTCTGTCACCGGCTCCCGAGAATTCTGATTCAAAAAGAAATAGGCACCTTTTTTGTCAATGGGGGCCTGCATGTCCTTAAATTCGGGCTGTAGCTCACGGTATTCCTCGAGCACATCTTCCACAACAAAGGTAAAATCCTCGGGAGATGCACCCATGGCGCTGCAGCTATCATTTCTCAGCGCCATATCGCATGAGCCGAGAATGCCTTTGGGCCGCTCCTCCCGCGGCCAACTGGCACGCACATTAAATATCAATTGCGGAATATCGATTTTCATCGGACACACATAGATGCAGCGCTGACACATCGTGCACATCCAGGCCCAATCTGATTTAAGGATCTCATCGTCCAGCCCAAGGGCGGCCATGCGCAAAAATTTCCGAGGGTCCATTCCGTCAAGCCCTGTGGCCGGACAGCCGGAAGAACATGCCCCACAGGTTAAGCACAGATTTAAGTTTCCCCCTTCGGGAAGTATCTCCTTTACTTTATCGATGAAGATGCTTTTCTTCTTCCCCCCCAATTTAATGACATCGTCTAGCATGGCAGTCTCCTTTGTAAAAAAGTTATCTGGTTATCTGCAATGACCAAGTGACTTCTTTTGGATTAGGCTTTTGTGATAACCGCAAAAGTTATTTAGAAAGACTCTCGAACTTACCTCTCATAGAAACAAGACCGGCGCGTCAAGCGGCCCCCTGATCTTCGAACACCCGCAGTATGGTCTGACTATCGCATTTGGGACAGGTGAAGGAACGCCCTGTCCCAAGCGGCAATGTCCATTCATAGTTGCATGCATGACAGAGAAAGCGCCGCTCTTGCAATGCGACCACGCCACCTTCAATTTTCAATGCTTTCCCATACATTAAGGCATCGGCGATTTTTTTGTGAGCAGCGCGGATAATATTCCCGAAGGTCTGCCGCGATATGTTCATTTCATTCGCGGCTTTTTCCTGGTAAAACCCTTCCAAATCCGCGAGACGAATAGCTTCCAGCTCATCTTCAGAAAGAACCATCTCTTCTAATTCCGCAACTGGAATACCCCTGGGCTTGAAATAATTAGCTTCCGGATTGCAGCTGATGCGTCTTACTTTAATTGGTCTGGGCATGAATTCTCCACAGCAGTTTTTGGCATATGCCAAAAATATTCCTGTAGGATTGCATTGTCAAGAAAGAATTTTGCAGTTCGTGTAATTATTTTCTGAATTTGTGCTGATAAGCTGAAAGAAGCGATCCGGCCCTGGGGGGCCCCAGCTTCGACCCATCCCAGATAGAGGATCTGGTTGGTAACGTTTACTGGCAATATTAAGGTGTCAGCCCAGCCGCTGGCCACGGAGCGGCCCGTTTAATCGTACATGAAACTGAAGTTGCACGTGAGGGCAAATTACAAATCACAAGCTCCAAATTACAAATAAATCTCAAATCACAAAATCCAATTCCCCAAACCCACGTTCACTGTCCTCGTAGGAAAAAAACCTGAAATTAGCTTTGAATTTATACTGTTTGGTTTGATGGCAACTTGGACTTTCTGGATAACCAGAAGAGCAAATTACGCTGAAGACGTAATTTAAGGACCGCAGAATATCGAATATCGGATGTCGAAAAAGGGATAAGCTAAAGAGGGGTTATTTGTGTCCCGCCTCTAGTCGATACTCCTCGCCCTTAATTGTCCGCAGGCAGCCGAGATATCCTGCCCCTTACTGTGCCGGATGATAACCGTATAATTTTTATCAATCAAAATTTGCTGAAACCGATGGATCGCGGTTTCATCCGGTCGATCATAGGCACATCCCTCATGTGCGTTAAAGGGAATAAGGTTGATTTTCGACTTGATGGGCTGCAATAGCTTTCCCAAGCGGCGGGCGTCTTCTTCCGAATCGTTGATGCCTTTGATTAGAATATATTCGAAGGTGATGCGACGGCTGGGGGCCAATCGATATTCACGACAAGCGTTCAGCAGTTCTTCCAGCGGATAGGTGCGATTTATCGGCATCAATTTGCTGCGGGTTTCATTATCGGTCGCGTTCAGGGAAACGGCCAGATTTACGTTTGCGTCCCGACCCAAAGCAGTTAGATTGGGGACTAGACCGGCAGTCGACACGGTCACCCGGCGTTTGGAAAATCCGAGCCCGCAATTGCTGTCTGTAATGGTGTCAATCGCAGCAACGAGATGTTTATAATTCGCCAACGGTTCACCCATACCCATGAAAACAATGTTGCTCAGGCGCTTGGATTCTCGCATATGGTTTTTAATGTCACGCACCTGGGCAATGATTTCACCACAAGTCAGATTGCGTTCAAAACCGCCGGCAGCCGTCAGGCAGAATAGACAGCCCTGTGCGCACCCCACTTGAGTTGAAACACATAGCGTATAATGATCCCTTTCAGGTATGAGAACACTCTCGATATGTTTGCCGTCTTGGAGTTTGAACAGGTATTTTCGGGACCCGTCCTGTGAAGCTTCAACCGAAACAACGTCAAGGCGTTGAATTTCAAAATGCTGTGTCAACAACGTTCGAATGTCTTTGGACAAGTCCGTCATAACTCCAAAGCCGTCGGCCTGACGCAGATGAATCCACTTCTGAATTTGTCCGGCTCGGTAGGAGGCAATGTCCTGCTCGTTCAACCAAAAAATGAGCTGCTCGCGAGTAAGGTCGAGGATATTTGTGTTTTTTTGTGTTTGAAGCATAGGTTCTTCGTCAATGAATAACAGTTCGCATGGAGTTAAATAAATTCCGGCGTCTTATATTAAATAAC
>JASFJP010000436.1:0-4522 GCA_050121225.1 Desulfobacterales bacterium | reverse complement strand
CCTTCCTCAAAAATCTAATATTTTCAATAGGATAGACCAACTCGCATCATAGGGCACGAAATGTAAACATGGCCCTTTATGTCGATTAGTCAGGGTAAATCCACAGTGGCCGGGGATTTCAGATTTGTTCAGCGAATCTAAAATAACTCGGTTCAATTTTTTGATGGATTTGAAAGAACAATCCACACGCTGCGATAAACAACGCCAGGTTCGGATATTTACAAAATTTGCGAGCGTAAAAGTGATTGAATATGAGCTGTAAACCAGATAATGAATGTGAAAATACGTGAAGATATCATTTATTGAGGGACTCATTAATATGGTTTGTCGGTAGATAGCATTTTCAGTCACCGAGCACGGTCAATTCGAGAGCTGTGCATGCGGTATTTCAGTAATTTGATACTAATTTCTCTGGGTAGCCTTTTGCTGATCGGAATTTTGGCAAACGGCCAACAGCCAGTCGAAACCAAACGGGTCTTGATTCTGCTTACGGCCCAGATAGGCGCGCCGGGATACGTACTCGCCGAGGAGTGCATGCGAAACGCTGGAGCGCCAATGGCGATACAGAAAGCGCTCCAAGTTTCCATTGTCTAATCCACTTACCGGGTAGCGAGGCTAACCCGGTTCGCCTTTACAATCGTGAATATCGCCGCCTGCTTGAGGGCGACTTCGCAGACGCTGCTCTCTCGCACATCAAGGAACAGATCCGTAACAAAGATCCATTTTTCCTAACGGTCGGCTGGACGCGCCCTAATTTCCCTAACGAAGCTGCTTCAGCAAGACGAAAAATTATCATGAGGGATAATTCGAGGAGATAAGAAGCATGTTGTCGACTTTTTACAGTTATTTATTGCAACACCCCGTCCTTGTTTTCTTTTTAGTTCTCAGCCTGGGGTATCTCATAGGCAATATCCGTGTACTGGGAATCAGTCTGGGTCCAGTCGGCGGCGTCCTGATTGCCGGTCTCGTATTCGGGCATTATGGCTTTACCATGTATTCAGGTGCCCAGACATTCGGATTCGTGCTGTTCATCTTTTGTGTCGGCTACCAGGCCGGACCAAACTTTATTGATGTGCTGCTCAGTGATGGTCTCAAGTATCTTGCTTTGGCACTTGTGGTTGCAGCTACGGGATTTGGCCTGTCCGTCGGGTTTTCCAATCTTCTTGATTTAGCACCGGGTTTGTCAGCGGGTCTCATGGGAGGTGCAATGACGACTACCCCAACCCTGGCGGCGGCCCAGGAAGCAATATTATCCGGTCTGGCCAAGGTGCCGGATGGTTACACCAGTGAACAGGTTCTCACAAATATCGGTGCGGGATATGCTCTGACCTATTTGTTCGGCCTGGTGGGGCTGATACTTATCATACGTCTGATGCCGAGAGTCCTGGGTCTAGATCTGCCGACTGAAGCAGCAAAACTGGCAGGCGACGACGAGATGGACAGTGGGCCGGATTTGTCCGAGATTAGCCGGCGTATATATCGTATCACTCGTGAGAAATACCTCAATCGGACTATACATGACATAATGATGGCAGCGCCCAAAGAGATTTCGATCGTCGCTATCCGTCGTAAAGGGAATGTCATACCGATCGATTATGATACGCGATTTGAATTGGACGATGAGGTCCTGGTAATCGGCAGAGTCGGATATCTATTGGAAAATGTACCTGATTTTGGCGAAGAAATATCGGACGAAGAGGGCTTGAATGTCCCCATGTGCACAGCTCAGGTTATCGTTTCCAAATCGGACGTGATCGGTGTTCCTATAGCGGATATCCGACTGGAAGAACATATTGGTGTCCTGGTGTTGGGCATCAGGCGGCAGCGGACAAAACTGCCGATCAGTGGTTCCATTGAATTGCACCGGGGTGATGTGATTACAATTTATGGCCCGGAATTTGTCGTTCAGACGATTGCCGACCACGTGGGGCATGTAGAACGAGATTTTATAGAAACCGACCTGTTCACCTTTGCGCTGGGCATCGCAGTTGGTATAGGGCTTGGGACCCTGGCAGTGACCATCGGTGGCGTGACGATCCAACTGGGTATGGCAGGAGGCCTGCTTATTTCAGGTTTACTGGTTGGTTTTCTTCGTTCGATCTGGCCAATATTTGGCCGGGTCCCTTCCGCCTCGCGTTGGGTATTGATGGAACTTGGACTTCTCATGTTCATGGCGGGGGTCGGAATAAATTCGGGAGGAGGGATTGTTGACGTTATCCAGAGTGCGGGGGTGAAACTGATTGGTGTAGGAATACTGGTAACATCGATTCCGGTTTTCGTCGGTTATTTCTTTAGTCGCAAGGTTCTCAAGCTCAATTCTGCCGCTGCTTTGGGAGGAGTGACAGGCTCTATGACATCGGGTGCGGCACTGAGTGTGGTGACTGAGGCGGCCAAAAGTAATGCGCCTTCTCTAGGGTACACTGGTGCCTATGCCTTTGCCAACGTTATCCTTACCTTAGCCGGTACCTTCATCATGATGGTTTAAAGTAATACAGAAGCTCGTCTCTCGGTAAAACGTGTTGGAAGCAGTTCGAAGGGCCGGCAGTTTATTCCCAGCCGCGGAAGATGCATAGCGAGTAGATAATTTTTATATGACCTCTTAGATACACCTGCTCTTGCGGCAGGATTATTCGGTTAAAGTGTCTGCCTTTTTTGCCCGACCGGACGTTTTCTGAACTTAAAGTTTCCGTTCAAGCCCTCCAGGACCTCAGCATCTCTTTTATATGGATCTTTTTTAAAACGCACAGTGCCGTCTGGTTCCACAGCCGCTGTCCAGTAAAACAGCAAGATTGGCACCGGTTTGGGAAGCATGACCGTTTGGGTTCGTCCGGAATCGATGACCTGCTTAAAACTTTCTGCATTCCAATTGTCGGGGTCGTCCAGTAAAATTTCTGCCAGCTCAAAGGGCTTTTCAGTGCGAATACAACCGGAGCTGAAAGTGCGATCGGTGCGTTCAAACAGGGATTTGCTGGGGGTGTCATGAATAAAAACAAGGTGTTTATTCGGAAACATTATTTTTATCAATCCCATAGCGTTATCGGGTCCGGGATCCTGGCGAAGCTGGTAAGGAAAATTGCGGCCGGTGTATTTCGACCAGTCAATTTTTCCCTGGTTAACCGTTTTCCCGTTGCGATCCAGGACTTTAATATTGCGTTCTTTTAAATAATTGGGATCTTTTTTAACGGCTGGAAGGATATCCTTGGTAAGTATACCCGGTGGGATCGTCCAGGTTGGATTCAAATCCAGATATTTGATTTCTGATTTAAATACCGGTGTCCGCCGATAGGGCCTTCCTACTTGAACGCGGCTGGTCCAGACAATTTTATCATTTTCATAAACAAATACTTCGAAACCGGCAATGTCAGCAATCACAAATTGACCGCTAATTGCATGCAGCACCCATCGGGCCCTTTCCAGATTAATCCTAATCTGATCGATCCGGTCTTCAACCGGAGCATTGAGTGCCGCCAGTGTCTGCTTGCCCACGGCACCATCGGCGGTGAGATGGTGCCGGTTCTGAAACCGGATAACTGCTTGCTCAAGCTGGTCGTCAAAGCTTTCAGAATTTGAAGCCTCCGCCTGGAGGTCACCGGTGATTTTCAGGCGCTGGCGCAAAAGCAAAATACGGTTGTCCATCATCCCTTTTTTGAGGGTTGGGCCCTCAGGCAACGGCTCCCAGCCACCATCTGCCTTTAGGACTCGATATTTCTTCAGTGCGGATTTAAGTCTTCTGTAAATGATATTTTGTGGTCGGAGTGCTTCAATTTCATTTGCAAGACTGTCGGCGTCCAGTATCTTCTGTACGGCAAGAACAGGCTCATCATCATCGATTTCGACCGCGAGATTCCAGTGGGGATGATGATCTTCAGGGTCGACCTTGCCAAAAACAAGGTGATAGCCCAGGCGGATCAAGCTGTCTGTGAGCAATATATCAAGATTCGCCAATAGCATGGGACGTGAAGATGTGCTGGAACCGATCTGGGATCGCAATTGCTCAATTTTCGTAATGTGATAATCATCCGGACGAAGACCGTCTTCATCAATTGTTTTGATCGCGGTAAGAAGATCTTCAACATTCTTTGGTTTGGTCCACAGTCGCTGAAATCCATTATTTTCATATAGTTCGGGCAAAACGGTGATGGAAGCAATCTGGGCCTCATCAATTTGCAGCGACTCTGTGGATCTAATTTGTTCGACCTTAATTTTGATAATCTCGGCGATTGTATGATCGGTAGCGAAGGCTATGCCCGCACTCAAAATGATCTGGGCACAAACAGTTAAAACGATTCTGATCAGGTGGTGTATCATTTTGCTGTTTCCCTTCTCTTTTTTTGGCATAAGGATTGGTTTTTTTCCTGCGATTGATAAGTTGACTAAAAAGTAATGATTCAATTTAGATTTGTACATCATATATTGCATTTTCCTGGGGAGCCTTACATTCAGATGCGTCTAATTTTAGGATTGCCAGATGAAAGAAGAAGATGCGACAAATTTGAAGGGGTTATTAAGATGCAGAAAATCA
>JASFJP010000435.1:0-4524 GCA_050121225.1 Desulfobacterales bacterium | reverse complement strand
CAACGGCAACGGCGGCGACGGATGTATCTATTGGTAAAATTAAGGGTCATCAGGTTACACCTTTGAAAATTCGTGGAGGGCACTATGCCAAAGAAAAAAAAAACTGTCAAGGAGGAAATTGAACCCAAATGTATTTTATATACAAAAATAAAGCCTTGTCTGCTAACTATTCGAATGATAGTATTTTGGTTTCTTTCCTATACAGTAAGACATAAATCATTGCGCACACATAGACAGCGTTCTGCATGTTTGAAACTAGGCGGTAGTTTTAAAATCAGCGATTCGAAAGCAGAATACGCAATTTATTTTGACGCTGTGTATATTTACCCATCCATTGCAGGAGATAACTGATGTGAGCCCTATTCAAACCACCCAACTGAACATACCGAAAGGAATGATTGATTTTGGCGTCGGACAGCCGAGTCCGTCATTGTTGCCGCTGTCATTGCTTGAAAAGGCGGCTCAGCATCGCCTGAACCGCAATGATGCATCTTTATTGGCATATGGCTCTCAACAGGGCGATGGGTATTTTCGAATTGCCCTGGCTCGGTTTCTTGATGAATATTATCCGATTCGGGTTGAACCCGAACAGCTTTTTGTTACTGCCGGAGCGTCTCAGGGGCTGGATCTGATCTGCACGTTGTTTGCCAAGCCGGGTGATACCATATTTGTTGAAGAACCGAGCTATTTTCTGGCGTTGCGCATATTTAGAGATCACCAGTTGAATATTATCGGCCTACCCATGGATGACGATGGGCTGGTTGTCGAAGCCTTGCAGGAACAGCTGGGACGACACAAACCGGTATTTCTCTATACAGTTCCCACCTTTCATAATCCGTCCAGTGTCACGCTTTCCACAGCGCGTCGGGAAAAGCTAGTACAGCTCAGCCAGCAACATAATTTTTTGATAGTTGCCGACGAAGTTTACCATTTGCTGGCTTATTCGACGACACCACCACCACCGTTAGCTAGTTATACTGATGTCGGCACCGTTCTCTCCCTGGGGTCGTTTTCAAAAATTTTAGCTCCTGGACTTCGACTGGGTTGGATTCAAACCGGGCAGGCGCTGATGGACCGATTGGTGACATGCGGGTTACTCGACAGCGGCGGGGGCTTGAATCCGTTCACCTCGGGTCTGGTCCGAAGTGCAATCGAATCTGGTCTGCAGAGCAACCACTTGGAACATTTAAAAGGTGTCTATGCTAAAAGATTGAATGTATTGAAGTCGGCCTTAAAGCGGCAGCTGCCAGAGGCCTTGACTTTCAATGAGCCGGCGGGAGGTTTTTTCGTCTGGTTTAAGCTGTCAACCAGCGTTGATACCACCGAATTACTCCACGAGGCTCGGCAACGCCGAGTCGGTTATCTGCCGGGGATTAAATTTTCCAGCCATCAGGGTTTAAAGAATTATGTTCGATTAAGTTTTTCCTATTATGAAAAAAATAAGCTGGAATTAGGAATTAAGCGGCTGGGCGAGGTCATCAAGAGCAAATAGAGGCTTAAAAGGTCAGAATAACTTGTTTTAAAACGTCATAAACCTTGACCAGGCTTTTTAAACTCACCCATTCATCCGCTGCATGAGCACCGTGGCCAAGCGGTCCGAACAGCACCGAAGGGATGCCGGCCAATCCACAGAGGGCCGAATCCGCCCAGAAAGACAGCCCCGTGAATTGTGAATTTGGTGACGCCGCCTTCAATTTTTTCACGATATTGGCATCCTCTGGAATCCGATAGGGATGCCTGACGAAGCTCTCACGTCCGGTCACCTGATGATGGCCTTGAAAATTTGCAACAGCGGCTATAACGCGCATAAGTTCGTTTTTGAGACTCTCAGACGATTCTTCTGGAAGCGTGCGCCGTTCCCATTGAAGTTTTGACCGGGCAGGGATCATGCTCAATTCACTTCCGCCTTTTACAAGGCTGGCATGAAGTGTCGCTGGTCCCAGTAAAGGATCAATTTGGCGGTGTGACAATTCCGTTTCTATATTTTTCAACTCCGCCAGCGCCGCCTGCAATGGCAAAATGGCATCAATCCCTTCGGCAGGGCGGCTTCCATGGGCTGCTTGACCGATGATGTCAATTTCGTACCATGTGAACCCTTTGTGGCAAATCCCGATCTCGAGTTCGGTGGGCTCCAAAAAGATAGCGCCCGACGGTTGACTATGAAGGGTAGGGAGCCATTTTTTTACGATGTATTCCATCCCAAGGCTTTTATCTTCTTCATCGGCTGCGAAGGTCAGCAGAATATCTATGGGGGGTGGTTGTTTAGAGTAGTCTTCCGCAATCAGCAGCATGACTGCAAGGCTGCCTTTCATATCGTATGTGCCGCGTCCATACAGCCGGTCGCCTTCCGCTTTCAACTTAAACGGATTGGACATTTCTTCGACACCCACCGTGTCCAAGTGGCCGTTTAGCAGTAGCCCCGGTTTTTTGTTTTTTCCTGGGATGATTGCCACGACATTGGCACGCCGGGGGGCAATGGCTTGTATTTCGGCATCGAAACCTAGATTCTCTAGATAGCGGGCAATGAATTCTGCGATTTCTATTTCTCCGGGTCCGTTCGAAAGCGTAAGATTAACGGAGTCAATTTCTACCAGCTTGCTTAAGACATCAGCGATGCGGGTTTCCATAGAATATCCTTTCCGGCGGTGCATTTTTTTCGTTGGGTGATAATAAAAGGTACCCGGCGAAATGTCAAACCGCAGAGAAGCCTTAACTGGTTTAAACTAACTCAGATTAAATCCAGAATTTTTTAGAGGCACCATTTTGATTTTAACCTCAATCGAGTAAAGCTCAACTGTATTGGTTGTGAGTTGTTCGTCAGATTGAGAAATCAGTGCCCGGCTCTATCGCCTAAAGCAGCTTGATGGCCACCAGTGTAATGTCATCTTCTTGAGAGGCGTTTTGGCGGAAATTTTGAAGGGACTCGATGATGGCATTTTTGATTGACGCAGACGATTGGTCGGCGTGTTCGCGGATAATTTTTCGCAGTCGACTCTGTCCGAACATGTCGCCTTTCTCGTTGCGGGTTTCGTGTATACCATCCGTACCAACTACTATGATATCTCCTGAGCTCCAACCCGTCCGCGAAAACTCTTCATAACGATATTGATCGTCTACCCCCAACGCCATTCCCTTGCCGTTGAGTTCGTTGAACTCCATGGCCGTCTGATTGAAAAATAGGGCAGGTTCGTGACCGGCACGAACCCACAGCAGTTTTTTATTGGCCGGATTTACCTCCAGAAAAAACACACTCATAAACCGGCTGGTTTGAGAACTGTCGCGGGTGGCATAGGTGTTGACATCATTGAGTAGTTGAGCCGGGCCCTGATATTGACGAACTCCGAAATGCAGAAAAGCCCGAACCGTGGTCATGTGCATGGCAGCTCCAACGCCGTGGCCGGAGGCGTCGGCGACGACGATTCCAAGTCGATTGTCCGGTAACTGGAAATAATCGTAATAATCACCACCGATTTTATCACAGTAAATGCTGGTTCCGGAAATATCCAAACCGGGAACCTGGGGGGCGCGTTGCGGCAGGAGATTTTGTTGAACCTCCTCTGCCAGCGAGAGGGCACTGAGCAGTCGAATACGGTGTCGCAATCCGTCTATCATGTCGTTGGTGTGGCCGGCGATGACACCGAATTCATCTTTGGTGGCTACTGGGACCTTTTGTGAAAGGTCACCGTGGCTGACACGTTCGAGGACATCGGTTTGAGTGTTGAAAAGAAGCTTCAAGTTGCGCGAAAATGCAATGATGAGGTTGATTACCAAAACCGCTAAAACGGTCATGATAAAGAAAATTTCATAGGCAACGGACATCTGAGCATCCAGGATGGCGCCCGCATCTTGACCGATTTGGGTCAACCAAATAATATCGCGGGCAAAAACCATGGCCATCACGGTTGATACCATGATAGTGGTGACCAATGCGACCAAAGAAAATTTGCGGGTGATGGAAAAAAGTCGCTTTGGCGGAGTTAGCCTGTGATTTCGGGAGATCGCTTCCTGGATCAGCTTTCGCTCCTTCATTAAAGCCGAATCCAACCCGATGAAAAACCCGGCGACTGTGCATCCGATCAAAAGAGAACCGGCGCTGGATGCCGTAAATCCGAAAGCAATTCTGTTGTAGGCCGCAGCGAGAAAACCGGCACTAAGGCACAACGCGAGATCAAGGCTAAAGGCGCGTTTAGGCTGGAGTATCGCCGGGGCCGCCCGAACAAAACGGCGCTGAACGGGTGTCCGAATGACCAGAACGATCAGAAACGCTATCAAAATGATTACCCCCAACGTCACGGGGGGCAGGGTTTCCAAAAACGGTCAAACCTGTCCCCCGTAAATGGTCAGGGCAGTGACGGCAAACGCATACTGCAATAAAATCCGCATAAGAATAGCACTTTCAATTTAAATCAATAAGTTAATAGCCACAGACCCACACGGATTTACCCTGTTAAATAAGATTTGAGATTCATATTTATTTCTCAAATCTTAGCTTGAGGTGCGGGGCCAGCATCAAATAAAACCGGT
>JASFJP010000434.1:0-4536 GCA_050121225.1 Desulfobacterales bacterium | reverse complement strand
CAACGCCGGTATCCGATACCATGACGGTAACATGGTTGTTTTCAACAAAAGATTTAATAGTCAATTGCTTTGCAATCCCGTCGCGTCCGTGTTGGTCGTTTTTTTCGTCCATGGCATCAATCGCATTGGATACCAGATTGATAAATACTTGCTCCAGCCGGTTGTGCTCTGCCATGATATCGGGAATCTCGGGATCCAGCTCGAGTTCGACCTCGATCTCGTGATTCTTCAGTTGATGTCCCAAGACTTTAAAGACATCGTTGATGGGAGCATTAATGTTGACCTTGCTTTGGACAAGCTCGGACTGGCGGGCGAAATCACGTACGTGTTTAATCACGCCGGAGGCTCGACCGACGTTGGCAACAATGTCATTGGCCATGGTCCTCAGGTCCTCATCTGCAATCGGTTGGCCCCGATTCAACATTTTGAGGAAGAAATCGGCACAGACCTGGATGACATTCAGCGGTTGATTTATCTCATGGGCCATGCCTGCGGCCATTACCCCGAGGGTGGTCATTTTGCCGGCCTGAATCAACTGGGTTTCTTTCTCTACAATTTCAGTAATATCAGTCGTTGACGCTATGATCACATCACTCTTGCCGTATTTTGCGAAACTCATATTGACATTGACGTAAAACGGTTTCCCGCCTTTGCGATAATGCCGCTTTTTGTTAAAAAGGATCGATTGATCTTGGGCCAGATTTTCTAAGCCCTCAGCCAATTCCCGATCGTGCTCCTCACCGAGCTGAAGAAAAGGTAGCCCCAACAATTCTTCTCGCGAATAACCGTAGCTGTCTTGCGCTCGTTGATTCGTATCCAGGATAGTAAAGGTTTGGCTGTCGAGGATAAAGGTCGGATTCGGATCGCTGTTAAAAAGGCTGCGGTATTTTTCTTCAGATTTGATGTATTGTTCTTGAAGCGAGGCATTTTCGATGGCGACGCCAATTCGATTGCCGATCAATTCAAGGACATTTTTCTGTTTATGGGAAAAATGACCCGGCCTTTTGCTACTGATTCGAATAACGCCAAATGCGCGTTTCTCCTTGCTGCTGATGGGAATATAAGCCAGTGAGACCAGGTTTTCATTTTCTAAAAGGCCGATATCATCCGGAAACCCGTCGGTCACGTCCTCATGAATCATGAATTCATTGGATTGCGCTACATAGTGAATAACGCTGTTGTCTTCGGTAATACTTACCTTTTTGCAAGCGTCTGCCGAAATACCGTGGCTGTAACGCAGATAAAATTTTCCATCTTCTCCCATCAAATAAACACAAATATTATCAGCGGACAAGAAGTTCATAACCTCTTGAAGAGACTGAATAATCCTGCCGTCCAAATCTGAAGACGCATTCAATGCCGTGTAGATCGAGCAGAGGGTTGTCAACTCCCGGGTGTGTTGCTCCCTTTCATCTTCGGCTTTCTTATCTTCGGTCTTATCCCAGAGGGTTTCAATGGCACCGACGATGGTTCCGTCGTGCCCCTTTATCGGTGCCGCTGTGAACCAGCACCATTTTCCGCTCTCCCCCAAAAGAGGGAAAAATACTTCCGCTTCATAGGCATCGTCTATCAGGGCCGATTTGCGCCATTTTTCACCGTACAATTCGTGGATTTCATCTTCACCAATTTGATCTAAAATAACGTCGGCCATAGTGGGGCGTTCTTCTCCCCAAAACACTGTTGATGGCCATCTGGAACCGACCATCGCTTCCGTCGAAACACCGGTAACCTTTTCCATGGCTCTGTTCCAGTGGGTGACTGCATGCTCTTTGTTCATGACAAACGTCGGTATGGTGCTGCCTTCAATGATCTGCGATAAGGCTCTCTCGCTTTCAATCAACTCGCGCTCTATTTCCATGTAGCGGTTATTTCTTTCTGTTATCACATCTATCAAACGGTCAGAGAAGCGTTTGAAGAGGCTGTCAATACTTTCAGCGACGTAGTTGTTGGCGCGCAATTCTTTCGTCACCTTGCGCTTTTCCAACTCAACCCTGAGCGACGTCCACATGGTTCTGGCCTCAACATGATCTATGAACTCTACCTCGCATGGTTTGGTCATGTTGATGATGACACCCAGCCTGACATCAGGTGTTAGCTCCATTAAAATCTGCAAATCTTCAAGTTGAAAAAGATCTCTGTAATCATTGGTGGTGGCAATTCCCAGCTCCCGGGCAAATACAATCCCCTCGGCCTGGTTGTTGACGTCGGCAACGCCCAATATTGTCGGATGACTATCTTTGAAGTGCTCACTGTGAAACAATTCGAGTATATTCTTACAAAATCTGCCTCCGCCAATAATGGCGATATTGGATTTGAGCAGTTTTTCTAACACGTACCTCACTCCCCCTTTAAAAAAAGATAAAAGTGACCAAAACAAAAGTTGGGACCAAATAAATCAACGCATACTTTAAGATATAACCAAAAAAACTCGGCATCGGCGTTCCTGCCTCTTCAGATATGGAGCGAACCATAAAGTTTGGCGCATTGCCGATATAACTGCAGGCTCCAAAAAACACGGCACCGGAAGCGATCGCTTGAAGGTATATCGCGTTTTCCGTCATGAGAAGAGGAACGGCCTGCGCTTCCGTCATCCCGGCATAAAATCTTCCAAGGGCGCTGTTAAAAAATGTCAGATACGTCGGGGCATTGTCGAGGAAACCGGATAGTCCGCCGGTTACCCAAAAATAATGCGCAGGAGCGGTCACTCCGTTGGTTAGAAACGCCAGTGCACCCTGCGATCCTGCCTTTAATATCAGCAGGCAAGGGATCATCGTAATAAAAATTCCAATAAATAAATAGGCCACCTCGATAATGGGAAACCAGGTAAAATCATTGTCCTCCCGCAAACGAATTGGCGTTGTAACCAGGGAGAGGCTTCCCATGACGATCAATAACCCATCTCGCACCCAATCTTGGATAGACCTGTGAATCCCAAATGTGTTGATCTCCCCCCAATCCACCACCCCGCTCATTAACACGGAACCGACGATTCCGCCTAAAAAGATAAAGTTGTGGATACCTTCCAGCTTCAAAGGCTCTTTAACGCCTTCTTCCTCGGGTGCGGTGACGCCTTCCTTGCGATAATAGATTGTGTCGATAATAAAGTAAATCACCAAGAGTATGATCACAACGGTTATCATGTGAGGCAAAATCTTAAATGTCCAGAAAAAGGATACACCATGCAGAAAACCTAAAAAAAGCGGAGGATCTCCCAGGGGGGTTAATGAGCCACCTACATTGGCAACTAAAAAAATGAAAAATACCACCATAAAGGTTCGGTTTTTACGATAATCGTTTGCTCGCAAAAATGGGCGGATCAGTAACATTGCTGCGCCGGTGGTGCCCATCCATGAGGCCAGCAAGGTACCGATGATGAGAATCGTCACATTTACAATCGGGGTACCTCGCAACTTACCTCGTAATAGAATACCACCGGAAACGGTATACAGGGACCAAAGTAAAATAATAAAAGGTACATAATCTGCGAGTATAATATGGAGTATCTCATACATCGCCGCCCCCTGAAATGCTATCAAGAACGGTATGCCGAGGGTTAGCGCCCAGAATCCTGAGATTTTTCCAAAATGGTGATGCCAGATATCCGGCAGAACAAGCGGCAGAAGCGCAATCGAAAGCAAAATGCCGGCGAATGGAATACAGCTCCAGAGTGGCAGAGCTTCGCCGATGTTTGCATGCCCGTCACCATGGTGGGTGTCGGATTCCTTGTGCGTTTCTGGATTCTCGTGAGAGTCTCGAGATACTGCTACGTGTTCACTCTGCTCAGACAGCTGATGGCTGGATTGTTCCGGAGTTTTTTGCTGCGTGGCTGCAGCAAAATCAGCGCAGAATACGGAAATGAAAAAAACGGCTATAATGAGTTGAAAGATAGCGGCCTGATGTCTTGAGATTTTCATTGAGCCCTTTCCTCGCTTTAGGAGTCGAACGTGCCTGCTATAGTGACTCGATATTTACGTAGAAAATCTACCGGGTGGTAGGACAGTTTTGCTTTCCGAAGCCCTTCATCATTTAAATCCTGTTCACGATTAACAAACGAGTACATATGCGCGCTATGCTCAAGAAACTTCTGATTGATGGCCTGGTACACACCTTTATATTCGGTATCTCCCTTTTCAAAGTGAACCACCAGGGTATCCCGGCTCAAAACCTCTGCGATCGTGTAGGCCGCCATCGATCCATCCACGAGAATGGCTCCGCCCAAAGTTCCATCCAGCTGTTGCCAATCTCTAAGAATTCGGTATACCGCCCGGTTTTCTGCTGACAGGACATCCGAAGATTCACAGTCCCGCCATGTGCACCAGTCAGCCTGCATGGCCATGGCTCGTTCAATTAATTCGGTTCCAAGATTCTCATACGTGTGGGCGTATTTGCGGTTGAACTGGTTCAAAAGATTTTTCTTCTTATGATAGCGCTTTCCCTTCAACTCTACCAAATCAGCGACGGAGTAAAGATAGTCCCAGTGGCCCCGTTCCTCCTCAATTACGGCTGTATCACCGAGACATGAAGACCAGATGTTCG
>JASFJP010000433.1:0-4542 GCA_050121225.1 Desulfobacterales bacterium | reverse complement strand
GGCGTTTTGGGGGGGCTGATTGTTGCTGTGACGATGCTCGATATCAATGTGATGGAATATTACAACCAGACGATATCCGCCGTTCGGCTCAACGATCTTTTTATCGGACTTTTCCATAGCGCTGTATTCGGTGTGCTGGTGGCGCTGACCGGCTGCCTGCGTGGCATACAGTGCGGGCGCAGCGCTTCGGCCGTGGGCCAGGCGACGACATCGGCGGTGGTCACCGGAATCGTCTGCATTACCGTGGCAACGGCCATCATCACGGTGTTGTGTAGTGTGCTAGGACTTTAACCTCATAAAAACAACTCTGAACGAGGCGGTTCTTGAAGGATTGTGATTTAACGGAAGAAATTTATGAAATTCCAAATAACAAATCGCAAATACCAAACAAAAGTCAATGACCAAAATTCTAAATTCTAAACGAGGATATGATCTTGGAGATATGACAGTCCAGATATGTTTTGGTCATTGGATATTGGAATTTGAGATTTATTTGAATTTTGGTGCTTGAGATTTGGGATTTTACTAGGTTCTCGGACGAGGTTTCAGTTCTCGTACTTCTCACCCTTACACCTGACACCCGACACCTGAAACCTTATATAAAGGAGACATCCTCATGAGTAAGCCAATCGGTAAACCAATCATCGGTGCGTTTGTCGTGGGTGCGGTGGTCATTGCAGTGGCCGGGCTTTTCGTTTTAGGCGGCGGCGAATTTCTGAAAAAAAAATACATGCGGGTGATGTATTTCGATGGCTCCGTCAAAGGGCTGAAGGTGGGAGCACCGCTGACGTTCCGGGGGGTTAAAATCGGCACGGTTTCAAATATCGCGATCCGTGCAAATACGGAAGACTTGACGACGCGCATCCCGGTTATTGTTGAGATAGACCCCGACAATATCGAAACAACCGGTGGTCATCTTGACGACCAACTTCCGCGCTTGATTAAACGCGGCCTCAGGGCCAGGCTGGAGCTGCAAAGCATGGTCACCGGCCAGCTGCAGATAGAGCTTGATTTTATGCCCGATACCAAGGCCAGACTGATGGGGGGTAAAACGAAGTATGCTGAAATTCCGACCGTCCCCTCCACTCTGTCGAAGTTCGCTAAGGAGCTGGAAAAAATCCCTTTACCGGAAATTGCTGGTAGATTATCGGCCATACTCGCTAGCGTAGAAAAATTTATGGACAATCCCGCTTTGGAACAAAGCGTTAATAATCTAAACCAGACGATTTTAGATTTGCAAAAACTGGTGAAAGATGTGGTCCGTCATGTTAATCCACTTTTGGGCTCAGCCACAACAGCCATCGGCCATGCCGATGAGCTGGTACTCAATGTCAATAAGCAAATCGATCCGCTCGCTGCCGACCTCAAGAAGACCGCCGCTGCCGTGACGGGTGCTGCCGATGTTGCCCGTCCGGCTATAAGAGAAGTTGACAAGGCTTTTGACAACATCGCGGCCCTTACTGGTAAAGGGTCAGAAGAGCGCAGACAACTGGACCGCACCCTCAAGGAGCTTCAAGCAGCGGCCCGTTCCATCAAGGTTTGGGCGGAATACCTTGAGCGGAATCCCGAAGCGTTGATCCGCGGCAAGGGTAGATCAAAAAGGAGGTGAAAAAATGAAGATGTCTTCATTGAGACCAACACACCTGGCAATCTTTATCTGCTGGCTGGCCTTGGCGGGCTGTTTGGGAGGCCCATCGGCCCCGACCAACTTTTATATGCTCAGTCCTTTAAGTGCATCACAGGCAGGGATGTCGGCGGCAACCGCCGAAGATCGCATCCGAATCGGCCTAGCAACCGTGGTGGTTGCCGAATACTTGAATCGAAACGAGATCGTCGTCAACCTGGACAATACGGTCTATCAGCTGGCAGAGTTTAATCAGTGGGCCGAGCCGCTGAGCGATAACTTAACCCGGGTACTTGCGGAAAATCTGGAAAATATGCTGCGCGAGGATTCCATTACTGTTTTTCTCTCTTCGGACAGCTCGATTCCGGCTGATTATCGCTTGGAAATTGATGTGATCCGCCTGGACGGCAATTTAGGGGATCAGGCTACCCTCGTCTCCCAATGGGCCCTATTGGAAGCCGAGGAAGATAATATGAAACTGATGCGACGATCCCAATATCAGGAACCGGCTGCCGATGACACATACAAAGCACTGGTATTGGCAAAGAGCCGGACCATTGAAAAATTGAGCCGCGACATTGCCGCTGGCATCAGAAAGACGCTGGCGAAATAGGACTGAGGTCAATGAATAGGTTTCAGGTGTCAGGTGTCAGATGACAAAAGAAGGAAGGTGAGAAGGGGGGAGAAAGCAGGAGTGAGTGACGAGGTCCAGGATAATCGAATGTGGTGGATGGATGATAAACAGACACCGATCTTCTATAGCTGGCTAAGACTGGTATTTTCGCATAGAGGGATCTGGTGTTTTTTGCCAGGTATATTGGGCGCATTTTTCGTATATTGGGCTGAAGCGAAAGGTTACCAGGCTTTAATCCTTAAAGAGCATCAGGAGCGTATAGCCATCGGTCTGATGGGTGTTGCGACCGTACTTTTTCTGATGCGCGCGCTTTGCTACCGGATGGAGATTGACTTCATCCTGGCGGTCATGTCTGTAAACTTTCTTCGTCGCGAAATACATTTTGTCGGGACTGATAATGGGGTGGTTATCGTTGCCGGTTTAGTTTTAATCTGGATTTTGATCCGCAAAAACCAGATTTGGGTAGTGAACAACAAGTATTTTCCATATCGCACTCTCCGAGGCGTAGGATCTACGAGCCGGAGGCCAGGTCGGGCTGAAACCCCTGTTCGGAGAAGATCTTATCACGCCCGATAATGTCCAAAAAAAGAGCTAATTTCATAATAATATACGACATCTCAATTCTGGAGAAAAGTGACCTCATCATATTGAAACTTGTTCAATCAAAGAGTTCAGTTTTCTCGACAATGGTCCCCTTAACGCTTACGGCTGCGGCATGTCGATCGTTCTGGTGGTGAGCTTTTAGAGTGGAATGTTCTGGGCTTTGAGTAATTCTATGCTTTTGAGAATATTTTTTTTATCCACCAACTGGTCAGTAACAAATTTATGCACAATGCTTGAAAGCAGGGTCTGATAAGGCAGACCCTCACTATCAGCACGTAATTTCAATTGTTCTATATCATGTGTTTTGAGTCGTAGACTAATGTTCTTTTTTTTATTAGCCTTTTGAATAATATTTTCAATTGATGCTCTTTTATTTTTACTGACAGTCGTCCATGACTCTATGTTTTCTTCAATTGCTTGTTCAAATTTGTCTAATTTTGAATTCATGGTTTCACCCTGTGTTTTTTTAGATAATTTTCTACTCGGGTATGCTGTTTTTAAAATTATATTTGAATTTTCGTCAATCAAAAAAGGCACAGCATAAACATAATTATTTAGATAAATTACAAAAATTTGTTGGTCCGTTCTTGATGGATTTTCTAAAATATCAAGATAGCCTTTTCGCAATATAATTTCAGATATCTGTTCAAAGGAAATCTGTCGTTCAAGCTTTAATTTTATGTTTTTAGTATCATCCCAGATAATCATGTTCTGCCAAGATAAAATTAAATATTATACTCATCTAAGGTCTTATGTATATTCAATGTATATTCATTTTGGTTAATTTTGTCAAGTTTTTATAATATTTTATGGCAAATTATCCACGCTGCCATACGCAAAGTCGCTCTTATTTCGATGATATGCTGGCCGCCGGCATCCGAATATTCGGATTCAGAGGCGGACTGCTGCACTCCAAAAGCGTTGTCATTGACCGGCAAATCGCTCTGTTCAGTTCGGTCCACCTGGATGTTCGCAGTTTTTGGCTGGATTTCGAGGTGACCCTGAGGATATATGACTCGGATTTCGCAGAGCGGCTATTGGCACTGCACGATAATTGGTAAAAAGGATGATAGTTGATTCATCTCATTAATTTTCACCCTGCGGGCAAGCCGGAGGCTTTCATCTGCTGCGTTATTAAGGGCTCGAAGTAAAAAACTACGACTTCGCCCTTAAGTGCCTTGCATATGAAAGCCTCCGACTCGTGCAAAATCCAGGTGATAATATGTGCTTTTGTGCGAGCAAGGGAAGATAACCTGTGAATAGACGAAAAAAAATAGTTGCCGTCATTGTCGCCGTCGCATTGAGTGTTTTGATTCTGCTGTTTGCAGTCTTCGTCATCGCTCCGAAGATCGTCGATACGAAAATTGTTAAAGGCAAGTTGCGCAGCGAATTAAAAGAAATCGCCGGTGTTGAAATAGACTTCAAACACCTGATTCTTGATTTTTTTCCGCATCCCCATGTCATCGTTAAACAGGTAGAGTGGTCTATTCCACCAGGTGTCAGGGGTATAGCGGATTCTATCAGAATGCGTCCCAAAATTCTGCCTCTTTTTCTGGGAAAGATGCAGATCGCCAGCCTTCGTCTCGATTTGGCCGAACTCGATTATACGCTCCCGGAAAAGCCCGCCACGGCAAAAACCACGCCACCACCCTTCTCTTTAAATGATCTGGGGAAGCGGATT
>JASFJP010000432.1:0-4556 GCA_050121225.1 Desulfobacterales bacterium | reverse complement strand
AGAAATTATGGTGATGTGGACAGAATCAAACTGGCTGTCGCTGATGCATTGGTAAAATCATAGGGCGAGAGGTTCCGGGTTGAAGAAGCGCTCAGCTCATATCAACGGGATCCTGTTATCATTCAATTATTGATGACAGATAAGAATGAATTTTATTTCTCTGAAACTATCAACCAAGAACGACTAACGAATAACTTGAAATTGGGGTTGGATATTTCATTTCTAAATTTTGCTAAGCTGTAATTCGAAATTGTGCAAATTTGGTTTTGAAAGAATAATGGTGTCGAATACATATTCTTATAAATACCTGTAATTATGATAATAAAAAAAATATTAGTGAATGGCACACATTGTGCTGATATATGAGAACGGTCATTGCTCGAAGGTATCAGGTAATTTTTCAAGGCTCAGTTTTACCCAGGATGAGCTAAGCTCAGGTGGAAGTTTTTGTTTATTTCTCACGGATTAACATAAATGGCACAAAATTTTAGAATGAACATCCAGCGCGCGAATGAAAAGCTGTACATTCGTCTGATCGGCGATTTTGACGGCAGTTCGGCTTGGGAACTGATTAATACCATCAGGGAAAATCTGAACAACTCCAAATTTATTCAAATCTATACCGGTAAATTGAAGACGGTATATCCGTTCGGGCGGGAGGTTTTCGAGCATAATTTGCAAAGCGTAAAGGACACGCGAATTCGCATCCAATTCAGCGGTCCGAATGCTTTGCGAATCGTACCACCAGATACCAACTCTACTTGAGCATGACAATCATAGAGGTGATGCGCCAATAAGTGACAAGAAAGGATTGAAAAATGGAAACAAATGCAGAGAAGAGAGCTTGTCCGCGCCATCGCTTTGCTGCCGACATTGCGTTTTCATATTTCAATAAAGAACATTTTTATGAAGCTGAGACACTCAATCTTGGCCTGGGTGGGATGTGCTTTGAATCCAATTTATACCTTAAACCCGGCGCAACCATCTATATCCGTTTAAAAAAAGTTCATCCGAATGGCACCGGCAGCGGCTTCTGTGAGGGTCTACGCTCAGTAACCCTGGCAGAGGTAAAATGGTGCCATGAAGAATCTGTTATAGAGACTTTTTCTTATGGGGTTGGCGTCAAATATTTTGAACCAGTCTATTAGCCCCAATCCGTGTGTTGTGGCGTCCAATTTTGCTTCCTGTCCGCTTTCCACCAGACGGGGGGGCTCGTTATAGCGGGAAGACTCGTCTAGTAGGTGAATGCGGACGGTTTGCGACCTGCCTGCTGCAACAGGGCAAGTGGGCAGGTTGCAATAACCTTTTGGCATGCAATAAGCTGATAAGAACGAGATCTTTATTGATAGGAGGTTTTAATGAGTATCAAAAAACAGTTCCTCAAAAGCAAACCGGTATGTAAAGTGACCTTTCGAATCCCGGAGGAAATTGGAAATTCAGCCCAAACCGCTCACGTTGTTGGAGAATTCAATGACTGGAGCTTCCTGGCTACACCAATGAGAAGGCTAAAAAGCGGCGCATTTACGGCCACCTTGGATCTGAAACAAGGGCGAGAATATCAGTTTCGTTATTTATTGGACAAAAAGATTTGGGAAAATGACGCAGAAGCCGACAAATTCGTTCTAACTCCATATGGAGACAGTGATAATTCCGTTGTTGTACTTTAAAAGAAAAGAAAGAGGATTAGGTCATGTCCAGTCTTTCAATTCAATCCCGAATTCTTTTCATAACTTCGGAAGTTACTTTTTTTCCTTCCAGTTCTGGAAGAAAGTCGGAATATATAAACTCAAGATCAGAATTTGATCCATTGTCACGACTGGATGACTGGTTTGATTCCAGCCATAGCCAGGGACTTTGGGATTCCTTGTATTTTTACCTTTCAAAGTCACGAGACCGCTAAAAGCACTTTATCCGATGTCGAGGACATGGGGATTGATGCCGCTGCGTTCTGGCAAAACTTATATTTTGATCGGTTTCCATTCAATTACGAGGAAACTCGTAAGACCAACCCTATCGACTTCCTTTTAAGCGGTATCTTTGCGGTGCACTGCGTCAATGTTGCCGACCATGCCTTTTTCGCTGAAATTGGCAAAGTTCAGAATTCCTACTGTAAGCTTCTGAGGCAAATCATAGCTGACAAATTGAGATCCGGCTCCGCAGTCGACCTCAGCAATTCTCCGGTCGACACACAACAATACTTAGATCTTTACGGGAAAATGCTTCAGCGTCCACTGATCGAAACAAAGAAAGACGATTATAAATCTTTTACCGATGATCGTCATGGCAGTAAAAATATAAGTGAAGCGTTCCCAAAGAAACAGGGAATATCAGACAGCTTCAATCCAGTTATGGTAGCCGGATAAATAGCTTTTTGTGCTATCTTGCTCTTAAAGCGGTGATGTGCATTTCTGCGTCGTTTTTCCTACATTTTTCCTCCCAACAGTGGTTCGAATTTTTCAAAACTAATTTTCGAAATTCTTCTATTATTTTAGATCGGAAGCAAATAGAAAGCAAGTAGTGAATATCATAACCCGCTGATACTATGTAGTTAATTACTTTTTCAGAAATGGCATACTTCATGCTTAGCTAAATTCCAGAATCAGAAGGGTGGGGAAGCTGCTTCTCAGATTTCGCATGAAGTATTTATCATAAATATAAAGAAATAGTTAAGGAGGTGTTGAATCATGTATTTGCAGACATTAAAACCGTATCGAAAACCGGGATCAATCCATAATGAAATTGATAATCTCTTGCATGAATTCTTCGGAGGGCCGATTCACACCGGTCCCCTTGTCGGAGAATGGTTACCCGCGGCAGATATTACCGAAACCGAAGATAGAGTTTTTGTAAAGGCCGAACTGCCCGGTATAGAAGAAAAGGACATCGACCTGAGTATCTGCGGAAACGTGTTGACGATCAGAGGTGAAAAGAAGCACTTGAAAGAAGAAAAAGATGAAAATCACTATCTTGGAGACAGATACTACGGATCTTTCCGTCGCACGTTTCAGCTTCCAGCCGATATTGATCCGGACAGAGCAGAGGCGACGTATCGTAAAGGCATTTTGAAGATAAGCGTTCCTAGAGTCGAAGAAGCCAAAAGGAAGAGAATTGAGATTAATATTAATTAACCTTATACCCGAATCGAGCCGAAAAAGCTCGATTCGGGCAGCAATAAGAACAGAGGGTATGGTATGAGTAACACGGAGAACAATAGGGATGAGGCATCTAATAATAACACTGATAAAGTTCCACAAGATCAGGCTCTTCAGAAATGCATGTCATCGATCAAACATAAGTTTCTGGTTATTTACTCCATGTGATTGAGGATATTTCCAAATGGGGAGGGTTTTATATTCCTCATATTTCCTTGGATTTGTTCCAAAAGGAGGCGATGGAAGCTGCTGAAAAATACATGAATAAGATCTGTGAGCAGCAGATGCGAGGCTTTCCTGACTTTCAGAGAAGAATCCTGGCTGGAGATCCGGCTGCAGAAATCCTAAAAACCGTCGACTCGGATGGCATAGACCTGGTGATTATGGGAACCCATGGTTATAAAGGTTTGGAGCACACGATTTTTGGGAGCGTAACTGAAAAAGTAGTCAAGAAGTCACCTGTTCCTGTTTTGGTTATTAATCCTTACAAGCTCAAATAGGTTCATATACGTTGGATTACATAGAGTATTTTTAGGGAATGCCATGGAAAACACATTCTGGACAGCATTAGGCGCTAGCTCTCTTGCTGCGACGGTGACCACCATTGGTATTTATGTTATCCGACGTTTCGAGCCGTGGGGCCGCAGAAACACCATCTATTTCGTCTGTTTTGCCGCTGGCGTCCTAATTTCAGTATCATTCTTACACATTATTCCAAAGGCATTTTCAATGAATGCCAAAGCTCCCAGATACCTGTTCGCCGGTTATATTGGCTTGCATTTGTTTAATCGTTTTATCAATGCGTTTGTCTGCGACAAAAGTTCGGATGAGCGATACGGTATCGGACTTGTTCCCATGCTGGGAATCGGCTTTCATTCATTCATTGACGGATTTATCTATTCCATCACGTTCACCGTGGGTATCTTTACCGGGATACTGGCAGCCACCGGTATGGTTCTGCATGAATTTCCCGAAGGAATCATCACCTACCTGTTGCTGATACGAGCCGGCTTTAGGGTGAAAACGTCCCTGCTACTTGCCTTTTTGGCTGCCGCCGTGACCACACCTTTAGGTATGCTCGTGTCATACCCTTATATCCGTAAAATTGACGAAACGCTCTTGGGTGCGCTGCTTGCGTTTTCTGCCGGTGCCCTCGTTTACGTGGGCGCCACGCATCTACTGCCCCAAGCTGAAACAGAAAATAAAAAGTACAGCCTCTTTGCATTGGGGGCTGGGATTATAGTGGCTCTGGGTATCATCTTTTCCAAGGTCTAAAGCCGCTGTTGACCGCTTACGCGAGAAAAAAAGTGTCGATGACATCAATGAATTCGCAAAATATTCAAAACCATCTAAGTGACGGGCAGTCGTTCAGGCAGAAACTTGAAGACCTTAAACGCGATTTTG
>JASFJP010000431.1:0-4559 GCA_050121225.1 Desulfobacterales bacterium | reverse complement strand
TTTGCATTTCTTTAGTGCTAAAGCAAAGGATTTGGCATTCTCCACAACGCTTTTTTGATAGTCGTCCTTAAAATAATTCATCTCATACGCCGCTAGAAGCAATCCCAATAATGTCCCCGGATGATGGTTACTCAGGTTGCCCGGAAATGATCGACGTTGAATGGCTTCCCAAAACTCATAACGCGCATCATCTTCGGTAAAATTGACGGCCGCAACACCGCGCTGGGTGCCATAGTATGTCTTGTGGGTGGAGCCGGTCACGATATCGGCGCCTTCTTTAAATGGTTGCTGGAAATGAGGACCCACCAAGCCCAGAACGTGGGCCATATCATACATCAGCATGCAATCCAGGGACAAATCATCGATGATGTCTCGAATTTGGCGAACCGGTTCGCGATGAATCATCATGCTTTTCCCCAGGATAATCAGTTCGGGACGATGTTCGATGATTAGCTTACGAGTTTCTTCTACATCAATTTTGTAAGGATTTTCTTCTAATACCGGAAAGTTCACAACGGCGGGTTTTTCCCATTTGGGATCACGCATTACATAGTCTCGCAGAGCACCCATGGGCTGAGCGCTTAGGTGCCCTCCTTTGATAATGTGATTGTTCATGATTTTTCGAATACGACGTTGTTCGCTTTTGCGGTCTGCCCGGTTGAGGTAATCCACCATGGCACTGAAAACCGCCATATTGGCCATCTGGCCGGATACCACGCGTGTTTCAACCTCGGTGCACTCCAGATATTGCTGAAACTCACAAATCAGCAGGTGTTCGACCTCAGAGATAAAATCCGTGCCCTGGTAGTAAAATACATCGGCCTCTTTGAAGGCCTTCACCTGTTTATGTTCTGCATATCGTCCTACCGGGTCCATAACGGACAACAGCCGAACCATAGCCGAGGGTGTCTGTTCCGAAGGGATCAAATTGATGCATTCGGTTTGACGCCACGTCGTATTGGCCACAGCGGACTTCACCAATGTACGGGCATTCTCAGGCATGTGATCGTGGGCGGCACATATGGTCGTCTTGGCTTCCCGCAGCTGATCGCTTTTAATCGGCCAGGAATACGGCGGGGCTTCGTTGCGGATAAGGTAAGGAACAATCACGGCGTTTACCTTTTTTCCCCGAATATCGATCTCGACGGTATCACCTTCTACCAAGTCACTATCCATGAGCGCCAATCCGATGGCTCGCATCTGCTTTTCGCTGCTTTGCCGGGATGAAAGCCCGATGCCTTCACTTTGCCAAAAAGGCACCATCGTGCCACTGGTGACATAGCCCACATGCTTATCCCCGCGATGGACCTTGGCGCCAGCCCGCGCAATTCCTTTTGCCTTTAATTCTAAAGGCTGAATGATACGCGGAAGATCGTTGATCAGCGAGTAGTCCCGATCAACGATCCGTTGAAAAGCTTCAAATTGTCTCAACAACGGCTGTCTTCCGATAAATTCTCCCTTGAGCGGCGAAAAGCTTACCGCAAATCGCGCTAGGCTGCAGGCAAAAATCGGGATATCGTTGTCTTCCGGATCCGGGCCCAGTTCATGGCCATAAAGCGGCAAAACGGCCTCCAGGCGCAGGGTATCGCGAGCTCCGAGGCCGACCGGTGCGGCCCCTTTTTCAACCAGAAAATTCCAGACGGTGGGAGCGTTCTCACGCTCGACAAAAAGCTCGAAACAGATGGGTTCACCGGTATAGCCGCTGCGAGCAACAAGGACCGTACGACCATTGATTTGGACGCTACTCAAAGAATTCCTCAGCGGCTCCGGAAGTTGACCTGAATCAAGAATAGCGGTTAAAATATCTTTAGCTTTCGGGCCCTGCAGGCTCAGCATGGCGAGTTTTTGGGTATGGTCCGCAATGGAAACCGGGTCGAATTTCTGGCTAAGCGTCATAAAATGCGTCCAGTCCTTTTCACGATTGGCGGCATTGACGACCAGCAGATACTCATCCTCGACAAAGCGGTAGAGGTAGGCGTCGTCGATCGCTCCGCCGTGTTCATTGGGTATCATGGTGTATTGGCCTTCTTCGATTTCGATGGCGGCTGCATTGTTGGTCAGCACGTGTTGCAGAAACGCCAGAGCATTCTTGCCACTGATAATGAAGCGGCCCATGTGAGATACATCGAACAATCCAGCCTGTTTGCGTGTACTCAGGTGCTCCTGCACAATACCGGACTCATATTGCACCGGCATGTCCCAGCCGCCGAATTCGACCATCTGGGCGCCGAGTCGAACATGTTGATCATGAAGTACCGTTTTAAGCAGCTTATCCATTGGTTGCATCCCTTCTGTTAAGGTTTAAAAACTGCACGGATGAAGAAATGAAATCATAAATAAAAGCGTTTGTGGTGTCAAATAAATATACGGCGAGAACTCACCCCCAACTTGACACGGTGCTTGCATTTTTATAGTTTCGAATCGAACCCCACAACAAATTCGCATATCACATGTTGCATTACACCATTTTAATCTTGTCCGGGAGGAATTATGACCGAGCACAAGAAGCCGGATAGAAATTTCTGGCGATCAAGCGCACGGGCTACCGCGCGTAAATTTGGAATTGTATCCATTGGCGGCAACATGGTCGGTGCGGTCATTGTTACTGTCTATTTTACTTTTTTCGATCAACCACTTCTGATCAAAGAAATTCAAAAGACCTTCATCGTGGTCGGCATCATGAGTGTCGGGTTGGTGATCATGGCGACGCTTTTTTTAAGAAACTGGCAGAAGGATATTGATCGCTATCTACAATTGAAGACAACTGATCAGGAGCCCGATTCAGATCTTCAGCAAAGGGTGCAACGCAAAATTCTCAATCTTCCATTCGCCAGCACACTCATGAGCATGTTTAATTGGCTTCTTGCCGCAATTATCATGACGATATACAATAATTTTATCCTTCCTGAAACAAAACAACCCCTTAATGCAATGTTGCTGGGAGGTTTGCAGACCTTTATCGGCATAGTCATTGCCGGCATTGTCACCTGTGCCATCATCTATTTATCCCTGGAGGTTTATTGCCGTAAAATATGGCCTTATTTTTTCCCCGATGGCGGTCTGATTCAAACCTCCGGGGTTTTCCGGTTGAAGCTGCAAACTCGTATGTTTATAATTTTCATGCTCGCCAGTCTTTTGCCGATCATTTTAATGGCCGTCTTATCGTACAACAAGGCCCGGATGATGCTGGTCATGAATCCGGAGTATGTCATCCGCAGTCTGTTGTATTTAACGGCATTTTTGCTGGCAGTGGCCTTGGGGGTCGCCGCCATTTTATCGCGTTTATTCTCATCAAGTATTATCAGACCCGTCAGCCGCATGGAAGCCGCCATGGCCAGAGTCGAAGCAGGCGATTTTGGGGCAACCGTAGCGGTCAATACAAATGACGAATTGGGCGCCCTTGCAGAGCATTTCAACCAGATGACCGAAGGTCTGAAAGAGCGCGTCCGTTTGCGCCGTTCATTGGACCTTGCGAAGGAGGTGCAACAAAACCTTCTGCCCCAGAAAACGCCGGATGTTCATGGTTTGGACATCGCTGGCCGAAGCATTTATTGTGATGAAACCGGCGGTGATTATTATGATTTTTTGGACAGCCAAGAGCTCGGAGAGGGAAAATTGGGTGTCCTGATCGGAGATGTGTCCGGACATGGTCTGCCATCGGCTCTGCTTATGGCTACTGCCCGTGCGTTTCTGCGACAGCGTTCCGATTTGCCGGGCAGCTTGGACGTCATGATCTCCGACGTTAACCGTCAACTGACTCGAGATGTGGAAGAATCGGGACGTTTCATGACCCTATTTTATCTGATGATCGATCTGACGAATCAAAAACTCAGCTGGGTGCGTGCCGGGCACGACCCGGCGGTCTTTTATGATCCGGCAACCGATCGTTTTGAAGAATTACGCGGATCCGGCATGGCACTGGGAGTAGATGCTGAAGGGCAGTATGCCCAATATGTAAAAAGTAACTTGAAACCGGGCCAAATTATCCTACTGGGAACCGACGGAATTTGGGAAACACAAAATCCAGATGGGGAGATGTTCGGCAAAAAACGGGTTTGCGAAATTATCCGCAAAGAATCGAATGCCGCTGCCGAGAAAATTCTAGACACCATCGTCACGGAAGTCCAGCGTTTTAGAAAAAAACTAGATCCGGCGGACGATATTACGCTGGTGGTGATCAAAATCAAAAAGAACCTTTAGCAGAGGAGAACATCTCATGAAGACGACAACTGTGCGTTGGACACATGACCGGCATTTTGTGGGGACTGATTCAACGAATCATTCCGTGGTGCTTTCCGGTCAAAAGCCCGGTATCGGCGTTAGCCCTTCCCAAATGCTCTTGATTGCACTGGCATCCTGCTCATCGGTGGATGTGGTTGAGATCCTTGAGAAAAAACGAAAGAAATTAACCATGCTGGAAGTCATCACAAGCGGCGAACAAGATCCAGACCCCCCTTGGGCTTATCGCAAGATTCACCTGCAATACCGTCTTAGCGGCCATGGATTAACCTCAAAATCGATTGAGCAAGCCATAAGCCTTTCTCAAGAAAAGTACTGTT
>JASFJP010000430.1:0-4561 GCA_050121225.1 Desulfobacterales bacterium | reverse complement strand
GGTCATGCCCGTGCGAATGATTTCCTTGCCATCCACCAGAGGGTGAATTAAATCAACGTATGTGCTGTAGCCCACAACGACTTCAACCGTCGATAAGACATCCACGGCCCGTTTGGATAAGTGGTCCAGGCTGCCTGGACCAATACCTACGACGAACAGCCGATTCGTGCCAGGGCGACCGTTGCGTTTTTTGTTGAATGTTTGGGAACTAGTAGCGTTCCGTTCTTTGCTGCCAGTATTGCCGCGGCTTCGCATACACTTTTGACTCCAACGTGTTTTTCCACAATTTTGGATGGGTTTTTTATTTCTTTTACCTGATTCAATTCCTGTCGATTAAAAAAAATGATGGGTAATCCGAGATGTTGGCCGAGGGCAATCAATCCTCCTTCATCGGTTTTGACATCAATTGAGGCAAGGCAGGTTAAACTCCCCGCAGCCAGATTGGATTTTGTAAGTACATCTTCCAAAAGCGCTTTCATTTCTTGCATCGACGTATTACGGTTACATCCGATTCCGCAGACCAAGCTGGGCGGTCGCAAAATGAGTACATTCTCGGGAAGATCACATCGAATATCATCGACATAGACGACGGGACGTTTTTCAATGAAATTCTCATAAAAGTCCCTCGTGATGCGTTCGTATATCTTGTCATGACTCAGAAATTCTGCATTCGGCAAGGGATTTCCTAAATAGCCCCCGGGATCGTGCACATAAAGTTTCTCGTCCGTAAGCAACGCCATATTGACGGATTTAATTGCCTGCGGATTTTCAATGAATAAATTCTTTTCTTTGGCCAGTACATCGATTGCAGGCATTTGGTTGACATCGGTTGCCGTGGTGATCACCGGATTGGCCCCGATGATTTGTGCGATTCTAGATGTGAGGTCATTGGCACCACCAATATGACCGGACAAGAGGCTGACGGCGTTTTGACCTCGGTCATCCACAACAACGACAGCTGGATCTTCAACCTTGCTTCGGATTAACGGGGCAACCATTCTAACGGCAATGCCGGTACTAGCAATAAAAATATGCCCCCGGCAATTGTGAAATTGGTTTCGAACAGCATCTGAAAGCGATTGAAATTGCGTATATTCTTGTCCCGCACCACTGATTCTTGCAGAGCAGAATACGTGCGCGTCTTCCATCGCCTGAAAGATTTTATCAGCCAGAATTTTACCGTTTGGTGTGATAACCCAAATCGCAATTTTCTTTTTTTTTAAAGATTGCACTACTTCCTGTATCCGTGCTTAAAGTTCTTATGGTAGAGCTTCGAAGTGAACTGCCGTTTCTCTTGGTTCAAATCCAACATTTTTCCGACGATAATCAACGCCGTTTTAGTGATTTTCTCTGCCTTGACTCTCCCGATAAGATGTTTCAACTGCGTCACAATTAGCTTTTCTTCCGGTTGACTGGCACGATACACAACGGCGCACATTGCATTTTTTCCATAGGCCCCGGCCAAAATATCGACAACCTCGTCCACCATTGATATGCTGAGGTAAATGGCCATGGACGTTTGATGCCTTGCCAGAGAAGCTAATTTTTCTTTTTCAGGTACCGGTGTCCGTCCGGCCATGCGCGTCAAAATTAATGTCTGCGACACTTCAGGAAGCGTATATTCAATTCCCAGAGACGCTGCTGCCGCAAACGCTGCCGTTACACCAGGTATAATCTTGTATGGAATTGAGCGTTTGTTTAGCTCCACCATTTGTTCAAATATGGCCCCATATAAGCTTGGATCACCAGTATGTAAGCGAACCACCCGTTTGCCTTCAGCTACCGCGATCCCCATTTCGTTAACGATTTCATCCAGATGCATTGATGCGCTGCTGATGTGTTTAGTTCCAGGTTTTGTCCATTGGAGCACCGTTTTAGGTACAAGTGATCCGGCATAAATCACAACATCAGCGTTCCTGAGGGCTTTTTGGCCCTTGACTGTAATTAATTCAGGGTCGCCCGGACCGGCTCCGACAAACACAACCGGATGATTAATTTTGGAGTACGGATTGCGATATTCAGTATTTTTCGCATGCGATGCTTTGTCGGTTTTCATAGTTTTTATTTTATATTTTTACATATAGTTAAATTGGAATATGTCATTTTTTACTTCAGTAAACCATTAACAGATTTGGCCTATGGCAGAGCCGGTGTAACAAACTTGAGCTCTCGAGATAACCGTTTTCTTTTATTGTGCTTGGAATCCGACTTTCGTGTTGCGCACTCCCGCTATGATCCATACCGGGTTTTGAGCCTCCAATCTTTCGGCCCAGGGCATTTCCTGACTGAAATTGATTTGAATCTGGATAACGTCCGTCTCAAACTGATGTTGGTTTAGGGTGCTTATGGCCACCTGCAGGTTCGGGATTAGCACGGTGTTGATGACCATAATTCCTTGCGGTCTGAGATATCCAGCGGCCGCCTTAATGATGTCTCTAAGATGTTTCCCACCGCCGCCTATAAAGATGCGGTCAGGTTGAGGCAATTTTGCCAGCCCGCCCGGCAATACATCCTGAATAATTTTAAGGTTCTTCACACCGAATCGTTTTTTGTTATTTTTTATTTGCTCAATTCGTTGGGGATTTTTTTCAACAGCAAAAATTTTTCCTCTTCTGATGAAAAGAGACGCTTCTATTGCCACCGAACCGCTCCCCGCGCCTAAATCCCAAAAAATCTGGCCCGTTGAAAGTCTTAATTTCGAAAGGGTTACCGCCCTGACTTCAGCCTTGGTGATTAATCCCTCTGGGTGGTCATACCAACCATCCGGTGCGCCAAGTTGGATATTTTTTTTATCGTCCGTTTCTATCGGTATGCGCTTGAGCACGACCAAGTTGGGCTCTTTAAATGTTCGCTTTGCTGCCTGGCTTAAAGAATACCAGTTAATGCGTTCAGAGGCGCATCCAATCTCTTCCAACACGCACATTTTAAAATTTACAAATCCCTTAAATAGAAGTCTGGCGGCAAGCCGCGACGGGTTATTTTTCGGGTCCGTATACACCGCGATACATTTTTCTTTTTTTAATGCCTTATACAGTAATTGTTCATTTTGCTTGCCATGCAGACTAATTACACGAACATTACTCCACGGCTCCTGAATTCGCGCAAAAGCTGCCGATACTGTTGAGATATTGGGGTATATCAAAACATTTTGCGGGGCGAGTGCCCGCACCAATCGTTCTCCGATACCAAAAAACATAGGATCCCCGGATGCCAGCACAACAATTTTTTTGTGTTTCATTTGGCGTTTGATGTAAGTGATGACTTTATCAATATCCCGCCCAATCGTTTTCTTTTTTGTCTGAGAATCCTTAAAATGATCCAATAATCGCTTTCCGCCGATCAACACATCGGCCTCTGCGATATGCTTTAGATGTCTAGCGGTTAAATCTTCCGGGGTCATCCCCATTCCGATTAGGATTACAGGTTTCACCGATGACTTGTCCTCTAATTCCCTATAAATGGAATTTGTAAAGGTTACTATAAAAGTGTAAAGTTAAAACGCTTTTTTTAGCTTGGCTAAGTTAAGGTTCCTCCGAATCAAAGGCGACGTTACCGTTATAATCAAAAATAATACATTGGATCTTAACGTTTTTGCCGGCGAATAATTTGGCTGATTCGACAATTTTTTTTCCGACATGAGAAATAATATCCGGGCAATGATCAAAGATAATATCAAATGCATGACGGGCAGTGTTGGCAGATAAAATACGCTTTGAAAATACCCGGTCACCGGTAATTTGAAACGCCCATTGCGAAAGCGTATTCAATGTAAGGCGTGACTTGGCGGCATGCGTGTGCGGTATGCCCTGAGCCATTTTTACGGCCTTGCCAAAAAAAACAGCCATAGTGACCTGTTTAAACCCTCTAAATGAGGCAGATTGCAATGACATTTTGAAAAAGTCCCCAATTTGGACAAATGCGTCCTCCGGAAGCTGGGGCCAGAGATCTTGGGCAAATCGCTCACTGCGTCTTCCGGTGGTCAGAACCACCCGATGGTGTCCTGCAGCCCGTGCGACGGACAACGCGGACTCTATGGTGGCGATAAACGCATCATGGGACATGGGGCGTACAATTCCCGTCGTCCCCAATATGGATATGCCGCCAAGAATACCGAGTCTGGCGTTAAGCGTTTTCTTAGCAATCTTTTTACCTTGCGGCACAAAAACTTCGACGCTTACCGATCGCTGAATGTCGTGTTGGGTCAATACATCAAATACCGCTTGGTTGATCATTTTGCGGGGACCCGGATTGATCGCCGGTTCTCCGGGTGGAACCTCAAGACCCGGCTTGGTAACGCGACCGACGCCCTCACCCCCGGTGATGATGACTTCCGAGTTGTTATTCAATGACTGACAGTCGTCGGATTTTTCCAGGGTGACGACAGCACCGATTTCGGCCATATGCGTTACATCTGGATCGTCACCGGCATCTTTGACAACGCTGCACGCTGCTGTTTTATTATTTTTAAGACGGCACTTGCTAATTGGAATAATGATGTCATCCCCCGTCAGCAATCTGATTTGAACCTTGGCGGGTCTCTTGCCCTCTAAGATAAACAAAA
>JASFJP010000429.1:0-4581 GCA_050121225.1 Desulfobacterales bacterium | reverse complement strand
GACCTCCTTGCACCCCTGCACGATTGCGTTGATGACACACGGTTTCCCGGAATCAATAGCCTTTTTTACAGCATCGCCAACCTGATCAGGATGTTCGATCCGGATTCCCAATGCACCCATTTCCTCAGCCAGTTTTTCGTACGCCGGATTGCCCGGCAGATTGGTCCCTACATAACGGTTGTCAAAATAGTCCACCTGATTTTTCTTTTCTGCGCCCCACTCATCGTTGGTGGCCACAATGGCGATAACCGGAATATTTTCCCTTACCGCGGTCATTACCTCACTGAGCCCGCTGATGCCGTAAGCACCATCCCCTTGAAATGCAATGACGGGAGCATCCGGATTGGCGAGCTTGCAGCCCATGGCAGCACCATAAGCAAATCCGCAATTGCCCCAAGATAAGGCTGAAATATGTTGACGGATACCTTCGAATTTGAGGTAGGCATTTATCATTGAAGAGTTGTTGCCGATGTCTGTGGTCACAATCGTATCCTTTGGAATTACGCGAGTCCACTCTTTATGGAAACGACGAGGATGCATGGGTTGCGCTTGGTTGCTGCAACTCCATTGATCCAGTTCGCCATCCCAATCTTGCTTTTCTTGCTTTACATCGGCAAGCCTCTGTGAGTGTTTTCCCATATTGGGCGCCAGCTCTTTTATCCGCTCGAGCAGGATAGCCGAAAATTCTTTGACGTCGCCGCAACTGTAGATGTCCGCCTTTTTTGAAAGTCCCAGGGCGGCTATGTTGACATCACACTGGATCAGCTTCGCTTCTTCGGGCCAGTAGGCCATGTCGTATTGGGGTAAGGTTCCGAAGGGGCCGAGCCGGGTACCCAAAGCGATGACAACATCGGCTTTCTTCAGACGCCGAGATCGCTGGATAAATTTAGATATTGAATGACCAAATTTAGACTTGTACCAACGACAAAGGCAGAGTTATATATCTGAAGCAAGCTTCGAATTGACTGACAGATGCTCCCACAAGCATTTGCTGCCTGCTGCTGACTCTATTTGCATTGCGGCTTAAACTTACTTCTCGACTCAGAGATTGATAGATTTCAATTGAGAGTTCATACACCTGCTGACATTACGCTTGGAGGTTTGCAGGGCTTGGCGGTTGGATTTGTGGTTTGGCTACTTGCCCGGAAGCTAATACAAAGGTTTGCGTAGCAAGCAGCACAAACTCATATTGCCCAGTTTTCAATTTTGAGATTTGATACTCTTTTAAACTCCGTTACATTATTGGTGATTAATACGGAACTTAACGCACGTGCATGCGCGGCGATAAGCATATCAAGAGAACCAATCGGTGTTCCTTGTTTTTCTAAATGAAAACGGATTTTGCCGTAGTGTTGTGCGGCGACATCATCGTAAACACAAATTTCTATCGGCGCCATGAATTGAGCTAATGCGAGTTTGTTTTGTTCTGGTTTTGCACTTTTCATCACGCCGTATTCGAGTTCACTCAGGGTTATAGAAGAAACTCCAATATCTGAAACCGGGGTCTGCCTGAAACGCTCGATTACATTTTCGGGTTTCTGTTTGATAATGTAAATACATATGTTCGTATCGAGCATGTATTTGATCATAAAGATTCTCTTTTATCTTGAACCGGTTGATCCCTGGAATGCATGAAATCGTCTGTAAACTGGTTAAGGCTGTTGATTAAAGGCGCCCATGGGTCATCTTTCGGCAAAAGAACCACCATATTACCAATTTTTTTAATATAGACGTCTGTTCCGGAAAATCGAAATTCTTTTGGTAGACGCACCGCCTGGCTTCTACCGTTTACGAAAATACGAGCTGTTTGCATATTGAACCTCCGTTTATTTTTGATAGATATCGAAGTATATATCATTTCTAATGAATCTGTCAATATTTTCAGATAAAAAGTCTTCTGGAGGGTATGACCCATATATCCGGCTCAGCAATTTTTCGAAGAATATTCCCTTGATTTACCAACAGTCCGCCGCGCCATTCCTTACCCAATCGCTGTGAAATTTCTTTCATCGCCCGTAAATCTGATTGCGCGTATGTTTTTCGCGATTTTATCTCGATACCGATGAGACCTGCTTCAGTTTCTGCCAACATATCCAGCTCCATTCCAGATCGTGACCGATAGAAATAGATTTCTGCATGTTGGTGGGCGCTTCTGATCCATTTTATGAGTTCGCCAACGACCATGGTCTCATAAACCTGACCGAAATGTTCACTTTGAAAACCACCTAACTGTCGCAAGAGTCCAACATCGACCCAATACAGTTTTGGTGTTTTGATAACGGAACTCGTGATATTTCGGTAATAGGGTTGAAGCAATACGGTCTGATACGAGAGGCTTAAATATTGCAGATATCTTCTGGCCGTATCCACGCTTAGGCCGGTATCCCGCGAAAGTTCAGAATAATTGAGCAATTGGGCTGATCTGAGTGCGGATAATTTTTGAAATGTCCGTAATGGAACAAGATCATCGAGCCGGGCCAGATCACTTAGATCTCTCTCCAGATAGGTGTAGACATAGTCTTTCAACCATTTCCATCGCTCTTCTTCAGATAAAAGCAGAAGGGCCGGCAGGGTTGGACTTGTTGAACTGGGGACATTTAAGGCTTCTGAAACATATAATATCGGGTTATCCGATTTTTATAAAATTTTTAATAGGAAATTAAACCAAACCACAATCGAATTCCTAAAAGGGTTTATACCCGAGATATCACACGATCAAATGATGCAGGCCTTTTTAAAAGGCGGATACCCCGAACCTGTATTGGGAGAAGACGAACGGTATTATGATATCTGGATGGAAAATTACATAAAAACTTATGTTGAAAGAGATATTAGAGCACTTTTCCCAAAGCTGGATCTTATAAAATATCAGCGCCTCGTTTCAATGCTTTCTGCACTTAGTGGAACGATAATAAATCGTTCACCGATTGGAAGGTCGCTAGATATTTCCGAAAAGGCGATCCGGGACTATCTGCAAATTGCCGAAGGCAGTTATATTATGATTCAACAGCGTCAGATACAAACCTTGAAAAACTTTGTCTACGAAAATAACCTTCACTTGGGAATAGTGATCAATAACAGCGATGATATTCAGTTGGTCACGGACCGAATTCTTCAACTACCCGCCACTTGTACTTAACTATGTAAGGCCCTTTAATCAAAAGCTCGGCAATTACTGATGTTAGGTTCATCGCTGCTTTCCCCTCCTGTCCTGCGTAGCTTGAAAAGCGAAGGGGGATCTTCCACTCCCCCGTCAAGCTATGCGCCATGCTCTACGGTTCGACACTTCGCATTCTACAATCCACCTTCTGAGTTCCCAGTTCAGCACCTCCCGTTCTTACCATCTTTTTTTTCGCTATCCAAGATCCAAAATCGAAAGGCCCCCAGTCACCCCCTATCCGGTGTTTATTCATCTTTCACATTCGACGTTCGATCCTCCAAAGGCAGACAAGTGCTTGCTCGCCTATACGGCGAGTTCGACCAATTACTTCCTGGTAAGTGCAGCTGCTGCGACTTTCATGACTTCTTTGTTGTTCATTGCTTCAAGTTTCTTTTTAACCTTTCTTGAAAAATATTCCTGCTCGGTCTTATTCAAAGGCTCTCCGTGGTACTTTTTCAAAACAAGTTCCTTCTGTTTCGGGGCAAATAGAGTACTCAGATAGTAGTTCAGCTGAAATGAACGGTGCTGGCGCTTCTTTGCTTTATGGCGATTTGATTTAGAAGTTGATAGATCCGCAGCGTATCTTTTAAGTGTGTTTCGCAAACGTTCTGGTGACAGAGAAACCTTATTTCCAAGGTCTACAACATCGCCTTCGAGCAGATCACCATACTTTATCTTCAAAGATTTTGATAGGCTCTCGAGATTTGTAGGTTTGTCCAAACCCTGTTGAGCGAGCAAAGTCGAGCTCAACAACAGTAGCTTTTCCAGAACTTGTTGTTTGCGGCTATCGGATTTGTGCCTAGACAATAGAGTCCTGAAATTTAATTTCAAGTCTCTTTGAGCACAATTTGCCAGGACGACAGGAAAGCCTTCGACCAGCCTGGGATCTTCAGAATCTGCCAGCTCGTCTAAAAGCTCGAGCACCTCATGTTCTTTGACTCTACGAGTCTCCGGTCGAACGAGCGCATAGCCCAGACGTCCCAAATTGAAAATAAGATCTTCCCTTCTCATAAACGTGACCTAACTTCCTGATAAAATTTATCGTTTATCAATTGCGCTTCATGCAAGCCTTCAGCTAAATAACCAAAATTTTGTAATACTTTCTCAGGATTCAAATCATATCGTGCCGCCTCAGAATACCTCTCAAGCAATTTTTCTGCTTTCACCTGCCCCGTGGCGAAAGCCGCAATGCAGTCCTCTCTATCAGCGGGAGTTTGCTGAAGAAAACAAGTTGATATTGAACGAAATAAACTTGGAGCAACATCTTGAACTGAATGACACATTTAAAACTCTGAATACAAAACTGATCAGTAAGGAACTTGAAGGATTATTGGGCAGGAAGATCATAAGCCCTGGTTCCATTTTGTTTTTAGATGAAATCCAGGCAACGCCAAATGCCCTGCAAGCACTTCGTTACTTCT
>JASFJP010000428.1:0-4585 GCA_050121225.1 Desulfobacterales bacterium | reverse complement strand
CTGGGCAAGAGTTGCGCTCACACAATATATTGGGATTTAGGTGGCAAGTACAAAACCGGTGATATCTCCAAATAATCGATAAAAATAGCTGCACAAAAGTCTAAGATATCATTTTTCTCCGTTACCAAGGCTGAATTCCGGTTAGCTGCTATATATCTCAAGTTAAAACAATAGGTTAAACGCAGTGATACTCAAACGCTATCTTGAACCGTGCGGTCACTTTTAGTCGGCCCATACCTTCTTTTTTATTTCCACCTTTGAAACGCGATAAATACACCAGCGAAATTTTTGCCTTCATTTTATTAAAGATTCATATGCTTGATATCGTTTGAAGGCAATCGAACAAACCTGCACCAAAGTGAGTCTGTTTTTTAGGAACGATTCATTCTTCAATCTTGAAACCATTTCTGGTAACATGCCAACCTGTTCAATAACTTTCTTTCAAGTTGGAAAATAAAGCTATGGGCACAAAGCATCTAAAATTCGTTGCAGTTCCTGAGGCCATAACGGAGATAAAAAAGACACTGTTAATGCTATCGGAATTGAAAAAACGGGAAGAGCTTGAGCCTCTTTTAAGGCAGCTTGAGGATTTGCATATGCGCAAGGGCAGAAAAAAAGTTCATCCGTTGGAATTTGTCAGCCGAGATGGTCTGTGGATAAAATATCATGACAGCGAACAATTCTATTATGGCATTGATCTGGTGGAATTTTTTTTGAATCTGCTAAGCTCAAAGTCTGTAGAAACAGTTTCTGAGGTGTATTCCGAAATTGAGTGGGTGCAAGCTAGCGTCGCAAGGCATCCAAAAACCGGCGTAACCGGGCTGCTCGTTGAAACTGAAATGGAAAAATTCGAGTGCATCCAATGCGGCCACTGCTGCCTCAATTTGTCAGGCGCCTATCAGACATCTGTGCCTGAGTCAGACATAAAACGATGGAAACGCGAACAACGATTCGATATCCTGGAATGGGTTGGACCTTTTGAAGGCATGGATGAAATTTGGATTAGCCCCAGGACCGGTGAATATGTGAATCGATGCCCATGGTTAAGAAAGCTTCCCAAACAGAATAAATATATCTGTCGGATTCATGAGGCGAAGCCCGAACATTGCCGAAATTTTCCTAAATCAAAAAGACACGCATTAGATAATGGCTGCAAAGGATTTTCCGCAGATTGAGTTTTGGCAAATGCCGTTAGAGATAATGATCTGAGAATTAATACCACCGTCTTTTCTATGCCAAATCAGTTATCCCCGCAGACAGGAGCTATTACAGAAACAATCCACGGAATCGTTGACCGGGTAACTTATCACAACCCGGATAACGGCTGGTCTGTGCTTCGCGTTTTACCGTTCACCAATCCCCGCCAGCAAGAAACTGTAATTGTTCACCAGACCAAAGTGTTTGCCGGAGCAACCATGGAGTTTCATGGTGCCTGGATTATTCATCCGAAATTTGGTCGTCAGTTCAAAGCCACAAAGGCTGTTGAAAGAAAGCCCGCGACCACTGCTGCCCTGGAGAAATATTTGGGATCGGGTCTGATAAAGGGTGTCGGTCCCAAAACAGCGAAGAAAATCGTTCACCATTTTGGCAAAAAAACACTTGAAATATTTGAGGCAGAGATTGAAAGGCTTACTGAGATAAAAGGAATCGCTCAAAAGAAACTGGAAATGATCGGGGAGGCTTGGATTGAACACCGTGCCATCAGAGAAGTGATGATGTTTCTGCAATCCCATGGTATCAGCACTCTTTTCGCTGTGCGTATTTATAAGGAATACGGCGACAATGCCATCGAATACGTAAACGAAGACCCGTATCGGTTATCAAATGATTTTTATGGCATCGGATTTTTTTCAGCTGATAAGGTGGCCCAAAGCATAGGTCTTGCTTTAGACAACCCACAGAGGATCATGGCTGCGATAAAACATGTTCTGGCTGCAAGCAGGGAATTTGGCCACTGTTACCTAACGCAATCACAAATTCGAACACAGGTTAAAGATCTAATCGATTTGGATCTGGCGGATCGGTTGCCCGGCTTTCTAAACCGAATGCAGCAAGATGGCCTTGTGATGGTCCGCGAGATCGAACCTGCAGAAGGATCAATCGAGCCATGCTACTATTCCAAGTCTCTTTATTTTGACGAGTTGTATGTAGCAAGAAAAATTTCGACCATAAAAAACCCGCCTGTGGTTGACACAAAACGGGTTGATCGCTGGATTGGCCGTTATTGTCGCAGCAAGGCAATTTCATTAAGCGATGAGCAGGCTGCGGCTGTCAGGGGGATTGTCTGCGAGCAATTTTCAATTTTAACCGGTGGACCGGGCTGCGGCAAAACAACGACGACACTGGTTCTGGTTAAATTGCTTGAAGCCATGAAGAAAAAAGTTTTACTGGCTGCTCCCACCGGCCGTGCGGCTCAGCGAATGATCGATGTGATTGGCCGAGAGTCCAAAACGATTCATCGCCTGCTGGAATGGCAAATTGGCAAGTTTAACAAAAATGAGGAAAATACCCTTGAAGTTGATTTTCTGATAGTTGACGAATGCTCTATGTTGGATATAAATCTGACAGCCTCCCTGCTTAAAGCTGTCCCACCTAAGAGCCAGGTTCTGTTCATCGGAGACGCAGATCAGCTGCCATCAGTAGGTGCGGGTAATGTACTCCGTGATATGATTGCAGCCAAGACGATTCCCTGTTATCGGCTGACTAAAGTTTTTCGACAGGCACAAGAATCACTTATTATCCGATACGCCCACCAAATCAACAGCGGTGAGATGCCTTACATCGACTCGCCGTTTAAAAAGCCAGAGATATGGGAGCAAAAGGAAGATTGTTTATTCATGGACTCCGACGAGGCAACCCAGGAGCAGTTGGGATTTATTGCCAGAGTCAAAAGATTCTATGAAATGAATACGACTGATGGCCTCACAGATTCCAATCTATATGAATTCCGAATCAATGAACCTTTGGTTCCTTATGAAACGGAATTGGCTGTCCCCAAGAAATTTCAACATGTCAATCTTGAAAATGTGCTCCGCGCAGAAACCCGTACCGATGAATTATTGTCGGTATTGAGAAAAGTTCATCCATGGTCATCGTTGCATTATGGTCTTTCGGCAACTGACGTTGTTAAAAAGCTCTATTTGGAATGGATACCGAAATATTTTGGAAGCGATATTGAAATCCAGGTGATCACTCCCATGACGAGGGGAAGTCTGGGCACAGTCAGCTTGAATAAGATGATCCAGGAATCTGCCAATCCATCAAAACGGGGGAAAAGTGAACTGCAGGTTGGGGAAAGAATTTTCAGAGCTGGCGATCGGGTCATACACCGAAGAAACAATTATGACCTGGGAGTATTTAACGGCGATATTGGTGTCATTCAGGAAATTGACAATGATGAGTTGACATGTGTGGTTTCGTTTTTCCCTGATCAAAGATTAGTAGAATATAAAAGGGACGATATCCCGGAACTTGATCTGTCATATGCCATTACAATCCACAAATCACAGGGCAGCGAGTTTGGGGCGGTGATAATACCGGTTCTCACCCAGCATTTTAAAATGCTATTCCGGAATCTTATTTACACAGGTCTGACAAGAGCCAGAAAACTCGCTGTTTTGGTAGGAACTCGCAAGGCTTTGGCCATGGCGGTTAAAAATCAGGATACAAGTCAACGGCAAACCTATCTGAAAAAACTTTTAGAGTTGTATATTGGTGCAACTAATACATAATATAATCAGAGTATTGGTCGGATTTGACTTAGGCACGCCATATCTAGTTTTGAGCAAGCCAAAATTTGTTACATTAGCTGATGCTTTATTCAGTCTGTCTCCTCGTGCACTTAGGTTGCACCGTCGATCCCTGCTTTGACTAATATTTGAATTATCCGTTGATTGCTGAGTGTGATTCATGTATCCGTATTGTGTTAAAAATAGGATGCATTTTTATATTGCTTATCCGAAAAGGCAACCTCTTATTGCTCAAACTATAATGGGGGGATAATAGATCATGTCTGAATCAAGCTCTCACGAAAGAGTTGGTGCGCTCTACGCCATTGTCATTGATGTAAATGATTTAGAGACAGGTGCCAAGTTTTGGTCGAAGGTTTTGGGAACTGACATTCTCTATCAGAATGAGAGATACCTACGACTTGGGCACAAGGGAGAACGTCCCACGTTCCTGCTTCAAAAAGTACCGGAGCGACACGAAGAGAAGAATCGAGTCCACATAGATCTGGATGTAGCCGACCTTGATGCGGCAGTTAGCCGCGTGCAGGATTTGGGAGGACATAAACTCAAACAATTCAGCGAGTACGGTATCGAGTGGGTGGTTATGGCAGACCCGGACGGCAATGAGTTCTGCTTGGTCAAGCACTGAAAGTAGCAGTGCAGTGAGGATCAAAATTTGAATACCAGGTTGATTGCATTGAATGTTTAATGTATCACGATGATGTACTTTCCAGCGGAGCTAATGAAATGGCAAAGAAAAAGAAAATACCGGACAAACTTAAAATTTGGACTGATGCTCGAAAGCGATTTCATTTATCCCATGAACAGATTCAGATGGCAAGAGAACTCGGCATGAA
>JASFJP010000427.1:0-4588 GCA_050121225.1 Desulfobacterales bacterium | reverse complement strand
ACTCCGCGATCGAAGCCGACCCATACGGATGCGCTGAGATTGGGAGTAAATCCGGTAAACCAGGCATCGTGATAGTCATCCGTAGTACCTGTCTTCCCTGCGGCCGGCAGTTTGAAACCCAAGCGACGCACGATTGAACCCGTGCCTGCATTCAGTACCCCCTGCATCATATCGATTACCTGGTAGGTAATACCTGCATCCAAGACCCTTTTGCCTCCGACAATTCTCTCTTGCAGAATACGCCCAAGAGAGTCGTCTACCCGCCGGATGAAGAACGGTTCATGCCGGATCCCGCCGGTGGCAAATGTGGCAAACGCGGAGGCCATCTCCAAGGGACTGACACCTGAGGTACCAAGGGCGACAGAATAGACCGATTTCAATGGGCTGACGATACCGGCGCGCTGAGCCACATCAATCACCGCATCCGGTCCGGTTTGCTCAACCAACTGAGCGGCAATGGTATTGACACTTTTCATCAATGCCTGCTTCAAGATCATCGGGCCTTCATTGGTGCGATCGAAATTGCGGGGCAGCCAGTCTGGAGCGCCCACCACCGGAATGGTGACCCGTTTGTCTATCGCTAGGGTCGCAGGAGTAAATTTTAAGCTTTCCAGGGCAGCATAATACAGAAACGGTTTAAAACCGGATCCCGGCAATCGGTTATGTTGGGTTGCCCGGTTAAACTCCGATTTGGAATAGTCTCTACCACCGACCAGGGCGCTGACCGCTCCGGAGTTTGTCTGAACGGCTACCAAGGCGCCTTGGGGATATACTCCCGTGCTGTTGACGTCGCCGCTACTGTGGTCTGAGATGCCCATGATCTGGTCGATTTTTGATAGTCCGATTTGCAGAGATTCGACAGCCAGGGATTGAAGATGCGGATCAAGCGTGGTCATCACCTTCAGCCCGCCGTGATATAGGACTTCAGGACCATACCGCTCTTCCAGTCTTTTAAGAACAACATCCAAAAAATAACTGCCCGTTCGTGTCTCAGCGGATGGCGGTTGAATGCTCAGGGGCGTCTTGTAAACGCGTCGGGCATCCTCAGCCGTAATATAGCCGACAGTTGCCATTCGCCCTAAAACGGTCTTCTGGCGCTCTTTGGCCCGCTGATAATGTCGATAGGGATTATAACGTGTCGGTGATTTGGGCAACCCTGCCAGTAAAGCTGCTTCCGCCAGGTTCAATTCTGATGCGGGTTTCCCAAAAAATGTACGGGATGCCTGTTCGATTCCATGGGCACCCACGCCGAAAGGAATCTGGTTCAGGTAGGCTTCCAAAATCTGGCGTTTGCTGTAGCGGGTTTCAATTTGCAGCGCGACCAGCATTTCACGAAATTTCCGCATATAGGTTTGGCGAAAACTGAAAAAAAGGTTTTTAGCAAGTTGTTGGGTAATTGTAGACGCACCTTGCACGATTCCCGGTTTAAAAAATGTTACCCAAAGCGCTTTAAGTGTTCGCAGTTTATCCACGCCATGGTGCTCCCAAAAACGGTGGTCCTCGGTGGCGATCACGGCTTGGATAAAATGCGGCGACACCCGGTTTAGCGGCAAAGCCTCTTGTCCTCCGAGGATCATAACCCGTTCCCCGGTGGCTGCAAATATTTCGGTTGGAGGTGTCTCTATAATTCGGCTTAGCGGCTCAGGAACTCGGGGCAGATCCCGCACCGCGTAAAAAAAGAATCCAACAACCAAAACCGCTGCCAGTCCGGCCAGCAGCAAAACCAGATAAAAAAGGCTAGTGATACATCGTATGAGGGAAGTCCCAAAAGTCATTTCGAAAGTCAGTTTTGCGGAGATTCTGCACTCAAATTCAAAGAAGTGCCTCTTTCTTCGAGAAACGATCGCAGTCGCCATACAGCCCATTCATGACCGGGAATCAGAACCACACGCGGACGGATCCCATCATGGACTTCAAAGCCCAAGTCAATGAAACCCGAAACGGCTTCGTCGGATATTCCGACCCGCACAATGCGACCGGAGAGCTTTAAAAGCTTTTCGGGATGGGGCAGCATGTTGCGGCGGGTTTCTTCGGGAAAAGCCTTCAGGGCTTCAAAAAAACGCTCCGAAGTATAGATACGCTGTTCAAAATTTGAAAGGTCTTCCAGGGTTTCGACCGGGGCTGCATCTTCGCGTTTCAGTTGCCTCAGAACCGCGGAAGGCATGTCAATCTGAAACAGCACATGATTGTCAGCATCGAGCAGGTAAACTGCCAATCCGGCAACGGCTTTTTCAAAATATGTTCTCCTCCAACGCCCCTCGCTGGCAATTCGAAGCAGATCAAAAGGTGACATGACCTCTTGGGAGATTGATGGGGGCAGTCTGAGATACAGCTGACGAAAGCGTTCGGCCGATAGCATGACCCCATCACCCGGCGCCATCCCTGCAGCAATGGTGGAAAAAGTTGAGGCATTACGGGCTTCCCGCTGGGATACCTGTCGATCAGTAACAATTTTCTCCAGCGTTTTCCTGGCTGTCAAAGCCTGGTGCCCTTTTTCCCAAATCGCTCCATACTCCGGCCGGTTTATATTCGTCGTGACCAGATACGCGCCGATAGCGCGCTCAATCCAATCAAATCGCATCTCTAAGATGATGATACAGCTTATCAGCAACGTCAGCAATATCGGTCGCAACGCAAACACCCTGCGCAGCCAATCTCTGACATCTCTCGGTTCGACCCAACTCATAATGGCAAAATAGTACCAGGAAAAATCCTATCAAGGCAAGAACTATAGTTTCGCTGGGTGCGACGTCCCCATAGTTATGGCTCCATTCGGTGATATCATACTTGACGCTGATATACTTTTTATACCGTTGGGACAAAGTCTAGACGTGAATGATAACCCAAGCAAGGCTTACAAAACCACAGATATCTAAACGTTATTCTGACAAACACTCTAACAGGATGCGGTAAACCACTTGCAGCAGGAACGGGTAATGTATACTATTTAATATTGAGGTTGTCTGTATGTTTGTCCGCATTAAACACTGTGTTTTGGTAGTTGGATTGATTATCGGTACGCTTTCGGTCTTTCCATCATATTCTCGCTGCGAGGTTTTGGTTTTCGACCGGGTGACAACCGTCGACACTCCTGTTCGAATAACGGTATTAACCAAGGGCCGCTTCTTCTCCGAAGGTGGTCGGCGAGTGGATATTTATCTGGATGAAGACCATTTCCAAAAAATTCTGACTGGGGGAGACGGCTACGGTTATTTGAAATATACACCCCACTCAGCAGGATTTAAATACGTGACAGCCCGCTCCAAGCGGGACAAGGCTGACGGCTTGATCCTGGTAATGGGAAAAAATGAAAAGGCGATTCTGATCGAAATTGAAGGTGCTTTCAAATACGCTTTAATGTCGGAAAACATCAGGGAAAACAGTCAGCAAGCCGTCGAAAAACTCAGCAAAACCTATAAAATCATCTACTTGAGCAAATATGCCGGGAAAGGAATCAGCAGAGAATGGTTAGACAGAGAACAATTTCCGAAATCTGTCATTCTTCGATGGCGCGGTCCCGGGATGCTGACCGGCCTAAAAGACAAAGGGGTGCAACTTCATGCCGTAATCGGTTCTGCAGCTTTGATTTCATCAGCAGAGAAACATGTCGAAAACCGCTACACGTTTGAAAAGAGCCAAAAAGCAACCACCGTGAATGACTGGGATGAAATTTTGAAATTGCTGCAATGAAAGAAAGCTCATGGGATACGAATGGGTGAACAATTTTATTCCTACAATATTGGCCTCTGTATTATTTTTGCTGAATTGTGCTCATCAATGGAAAATACCCGAAGAAGAAAAGGAAGCATATCGTAAATCGAGACAACGATATGAAGGGGGCCAGAGAATACGTACCTTGAAGCAAGCGTTTGTTTCCGGTCTAGAAACGGCTGCAGCTAATCGGTTCCGGAATATTTATGAACGGTTCCGTCAAATGCGACCGCGTAAACGGCACCGTCGCTGCCGATTGCGACCGATGACAGTCTGTTCCCAATAAAATTGGTGTCGTGTCCGCGCGTTTTAAGGTCATAGGTCAATGTCAACATTTCCGAATTTGCCACATAGATCCTGTTGGCAGTAACAGCCGGTGATGAATGCGTCGTACCCAGTAAGGGTAATTTTCGCGGCAGCTTGCCATCCATGATAAGGGTGCCGTCGGCGGGGTTGAGTGCTTGAATGGTGTTTTTGGAGACGACAAAAATAAACTCGCTCGATGGTGCCGCAGGAGTCGCCAAAACCGGCTGGCCGGCATCATACTCCCACATTTTTACTCCCGTTTCAGCGTCATAGGCCAAAACTTTTTCGTCCCTCTGCCCGAAAACCATCAAATTATTCGGCAGCACCACGGCTGAGGAATGTTTGTTAAATTTATGCCTCTCACGCCAAGTCACGGACAGTTCCACCCCGTCCCATTCAAATGCACCGATGTTGCAAAGATTATCCGCAATGGCAATTAAGGGTTTCACTCTGTTGGCAATAATCGCCACGGAGGGGTCAACAAAATGATCCGGTAGATCAACCCCGCTGATATCAAGCACTACGGGAAAATCACCGAAGAAATCCCAGACGTTCTTGTAGAAGTCTAAAA
>JASFJP010000426.1:0-4590 GCA_050121225.1 Desulfobacterales bacterium | reverse complement strand
GGGAGAAAATGAAAGGACCATACAGGAAACGATTGATTTATTTAATCGGGTCGACCATCCGGGAAGACGGTTTAACGTCATCACCCCCATTCCGGGTTCCAAGCTTTACAGTGACAGCATTAAACAAGGTTTGATCCAAGATGAACCCGCCTACTTGGCTGCAATTGAGAAAAGCTTCGGGATTGGGAAGGTTCATGTCAATTTCACCCAATGGCCCGATGATGAAATATATCCACGCAAATGGGCAGCTGAAGAACAAATATTCAATAATTACCACAACAAAAATCTATCGCGAAAAACAAAATACTTCTTTGCGCGGGCATTGAAAAAATTGCCAGATAGAAAACGCACGGGCAGAATATTGAGCTCACTTAACTGACGAACAATCGCTTAGAGGCGGTTTAAAGACTTAAGGTGACGTCCAAGGGTTCCGATTATCGCCCACGAACCATCAGGTGTTAGATGGGATTTTGAAATCCCTTCTAATTTCAAAAGGACAACACAAGAATTTGATAATGCGCCAAGCTTCTTTTCCATCGCGAGCGCCTAAAAATGAAATCGAGTCTCGCACATCAAATTTGCCGAAATGGACCCTGCCGCTGTTTATCGTGGCGATGACCCTCTGTGTTTCTTCCTTTTTCTTCAAAGATTATTGGATTTCGAGGACCATCGGACACCGGATGATTTCGGTGATTGAGAGCCCACAGGATTTCCACAATGTCACCTGGGACGACCTTTGCTTAATCCCGCGTATGCATATGGTATCCAACGGTAATTATTTTGCTGATCCACGCAACAGCTATAATCCTGACATTCCGGGTTGGGGCATTTCAGGGATCGTTGCACCGCTCATTGGCGGCGGGTTGTTTCATCTCACTGGAAATTATTTCCTCGCCATGTCCGTATGGGGGCTAGTCAATTTTTCGTTGATGACCATTCTCATCTATACTATTTTCAGACACCGTCCATTTGAGTTTTCACAGGCTGCATCTTTGTTGGGTACCTTTCTTTTGTTAAACCTTTTGTGGATTGGAGGCCAAGAATTTGAACGTTTAGATAAGGCCATCCCGCGGGCCTTGCTTTCAGGCTATCATTTCTCCCTCGTAGAGCTCGAATGCGGTCTCTTTACATACCTGCCATATATTCTGTTTTTGACCGCCTATTGGAGGTTTTTGGCGGAGCCAGGCTGGAAAAAATCGGTTTTTCTTGGCGGCAGCGCCGGGTTTCTCAGTTATGTCTATTTCTATCACTATATCTTCGCCTTCCCGATCATCGTGGGGCATATACTCATCGCATTTGCTTTGCGTCGTAAAAAGGAGACGCTCTATTTTGCCGGTGCGTTGGGTATCGGCCTAATCGTTGCAGTGCCCTCGATTCTAAATAGTTTAGCACTGGCTGCCAAAACTGCATCGGATCTCTATATGCAACGTTTGGATTACAGTCCGGGACGTTTGCCATTTCAAGATTACCACTGGCTTTTGCGCCTTCAAATTCCACTGGCTGTTGGAATCGCTTATTTTGGATTGCGCCAACGGTCTGAAATTAAATCGACCATGCTCAAAGCTTGGGGAGTTCTGATTTTCGCATATGTGGCCGTTCTGCACCTGCGTGTCCTATTGGGATTCATGCAAGCGGTCGATCATTTATGGCGGGTATCTTTAGGTATCCCAGCCAGTCTTTGGTGCATCCTGGCCGTATTTGACTTAACACGTTCCAGGCTTGGGCAATTTAAAGTCGGCCGTCGAGCGGTTTATATTTCTGCCGTTATTCTACCGATACTGATATTGGTGCACACTACGACGGACGTTGCCTACTCGCTTCGGCAACCGGATGTCAGGCGCCAGCTTTCCGCGATGCAGCGCTTTACCCTTGAGAGACTTGATTGCCTGCAACAAGTCCTCAAACCGGGTGAAGGCTTTTTGACCGTAGATCCGGCGCTAAACTACCACGCCATGGTCAACCTCGAGGGAGTCCCCTTCATGGCTCTGGGTCTCTCCCCAATTAGCGTTGAGGAGTTAAGCGAACGGTATCTTTTAAGCGCCTATTTGACAGGGAGGGATAATGTCCAATACCCTGAATCCGCCAACCGAGAAACACCGGAATACACCTATGAGCAAGATCTTCATCTTTACCTCTACATCAATCTTTTTCTCTATCCCTGGAGCAAACCCCTCGAGGAACGTGTCCGAGGTGTATATACGAATTGGAATCCGGAAAATCTTGACTGGAAAGACTGGACCAATGCACTCGCGACCATTAAAGCGGTGTATATCGAAAATGACTATCTCGGTCCGGCCATGGAGCGTATAAAGATGTTGTTTTCCGTCGAAAAAATGGTGGTTTGCAAGAATGGCAGGGCATTAAGGGTGAATATTAAAGCAGTCGCAAATTTTAGGCAAACTCTTTAATATGGACGAGGACAAAATGGTTTCCGGTATATCCGTAATTATACCTGTTTACAATGGTCAGGAATCGCTTGCCGAGTTAGTGGGCCGTTTAGACGTGATTTTGAAAGCGCTCGGCAATGAAAATGAATTGCTTCTGGTCAATGACGGCAGTACCGACCGCAGCTGGGAGGTGATCAGCGGCCTGGCATCACAACATCGATGGATCCGCGGCATTGATCTGATGCGCAATTACGGCCAACACAACGCGCTGCTTATCGGGATTCGCAATGCCCGTTTCGACGTAATAGTCACCATGGATGACGACTTGCAAAACCCCCCTGAAGAAATCCCAAAACTTCTTGGAAAATTGTCTGAGGAATATGATGTCGTCTATGGTACGCCTCAAACGGAGCAACACGGATTTTGGCGCGATATGGCATCACGCATCAGCAAATTAGCATTTCAAGCAACGATGGGCGTTGAAACTGCTCGAAACGTCAGTGCATTTAGAGCATTTAAAACAAATTTGCGAGAGGCCTTTGCGAACTATCAGAGCCCTTTTGTCTCTATTGATGTACTATTGACGTGGGGAACAAAGCGCTTCACATCCGTCTATGTGCGCCACGATCAGCGCCTGGCTGGGGTATCAAACTATACGTTTCGCATGCTGGTCACCCACGCGCTGAACATGATGACCGGATTTAGCACGTTACCTCTACAAATGGCCAGCCTTGTCGGTTTTGGCTGCACTCTTTTTGGCGTGGGGGTGCTAATCTTCGTGCTTGCGCGCTATGTTGTCGAGGGAGGCAGCATTCCCGGCTTTCCCTTTCTGGCCTCAGTCATCAGCATTTTCGCCGGTGCTCAATTGTTTACTATCGGCATCATCGGTGAATACCTATCACGCATGCATTTCCGTACCATGGGTCGTCCATACGCAGTTATACGGGGTACGGCGGGTAATTTTTCAAATGACAAAGGAAACCCATCATGAATGACAATTCGCCTCAAATTGATCTATCAGTAATCGACGAGGAGCGCTTTGGTATTCGGACGGCCCGCGCATTAAACGTGACCGTCGAAGGATTGTCGAAGGTGCTTGATTTCTGCCAGACCCATAATGTCGTTTTCCTGATCGCGCGCTGTTTAACGTCCAATACCCAAGCCGCACAGGCAATGGAACGGTATGGCTTCCTTTTAATGGATACATTGAGTTATTATGAGCGTGACCTCGTAGAGCTGCCCATTCCAACATATACCGGACGGATAGTTGTGCGGCCCCTGCGGCCGGGCGAAGACGATGAGGTCAAAAGAATTGCCGGAGAATCATTTCGGCAATACGTTGGGCATTACCATGCGGACAGTCGCTTGGACCGCACTAAGTGTGATGAGGCCTATATATCCTGGGCAGAAAGATCGTGTGGTTCAAGCGCAATCGCAGATGAAGTTCTGGTCGCCGAATTGGACGGTAGTATAGAAGGATTTTTAACCTTGCGACTCCCTCGCCCGCAAGAAGGGGAAGGTGTCTTGTTTGCAGTTGCTCCTGCCGTGCAGGGTCAAGGTATCGGTCAAGCTCTGATGATTCATGCGATGCAATGGTTTCGCTCCATGAATGCAATCCGCATGGTTATATCGACTCAAATCATTAATATTGCGGCTCAAAAATCGTGGACGCGGATAGGTTTTGAGATGAGCCATGCATATTACACTTTCCACAAGTGGTTTGATACACCATAGGACTAAGATCTCAGCCTCAATCGCCAAAAATTTAAATTGATGAATAAGACGCCATGAAAGTGTGTTTGCAGTGTGGAGCTAAATTCAACACCAGGGAGTGGCAGTGCCCCGCATGTCTTCACCGACCGCAGTTGCTTGACGGTTATTTAGCTTTTTCACCGGAATTAAACGAGCACAACGGTGGTTACGATGATGCAATATTTGAAAAATTTTTCGAGATTGAAGAAGGTAACTTCTGGTTCCGATCTCGCAGTCGTCTGATCATCTGGTCATTGAAGAGATATTTTCCTGACATAGAGGATCTCTTTGAGCTCGGATGTGGCACAGGTTATGTCTTATCAATTTTGGAGAAAGCCTTTTCAAACCTGAGCTTGTATGGTGGTGAAGTATTTGTTAAAGGGCTGAAATTGGCATCGCAGCGTCTATCCCGTGCGGAATTGGTGCAGATGGATGCGAGACGTATTCCCTA
>JASFJP010000425.1:0-4590 GCA_050121225.1 Desulfobacterales bacterium | reverse complement strand
ACTGTCGGGGGGCAGCCGATCCTCGCTGATGCCCCAGCGCTTCAGTTCGCGCCAGTCGAACAGGTTCAGGTGGGTGCCATGACCAGAAATAGGAATATCCGACGGTCTTGCACCTCGCAGAATTTGCAATCCTATCTCGCCAGCCTTAACCCCTAACATTTCGTAACTGTGCAATCGCCCACCGACGATACCGTTGCCAAAATATGTATCGAAAGCGCCATAAACTGGAGCATTTGCAGCCTTGGTTAAATCGGGAAGAATTTTTACGGGAATATGGCTCTCGCCAGCGGCATCTAACAGCATGAGGTAGAATAAAACAATACTATTTTCGGGCAATTTTTTTACTTTTTCGGTAATTTCGCCAAGTGGCAAACCGCCTAAGTATATGAAATTGAGCCTGTTGGTATAGGGTTCAAATGCTTTCCGGAATTGTTTCGCCAAAAAAAGCCCAACTTTCGAGGTGCCATTTACGATCACGACGTGACGTGTCTGCGGTAGGGTTTTGAGAGCTGTTTCCAGTTGCCCGACATAATCCACGGCCGCCACAACGCCAGCGATATTATCTCTTAAATCCAAAGATTTAATGTATAAATCCGGTATTCCGGTGAAAACGATGGGGCTTTTGAAGCGATGTCATTACCGTGGGCGATCATGAAATTCAATGCCGGGACACTTATCGTAACCACCAAATCGATTGTTTGGCCGGAATACTTGTGACCCTACACATCCAGCAACTGCTGGTAATAGGTCTGGTCGGTATTACGGTAGCGATCCATATATTCAATGAAATATTCAAAGCGGAACGCGCTTGTCGCTTCAAGGGCTTGTTTGATGCCCTTTTCAATGAAGGTATAGGCAGGCGTATCACTTTGGGCGCTGAAGAGGATCAGAATCTTCTTTTCCTCTTTTAATGCCGATGCAGTGGTGGAAAAATGAAAGAATAGAAAAAAAGCGGTTGCAAGCAGAATTAAAACAAATTTTCCAACGAATATAATGCCGGTTTTAATTCGCTTCAGAGGACTGTTTAATTTCATGATATCTAAATTGATATGGTCACAAAAAGGCGCAAAAAGCACAAAAAATTGAATTTTACAGTCAATATTTTTAAAAGGTTATGAGATTGAAATTCGAGAATTTTGACTTTTAACGAGACCATCAAATTGAAATTTCACAAATTAAATGAATCAAACAACGTCTTTGATAAAAAAGAAATTTTTGGTGACCATAAGCTAATTTGATCTTAGAATCAAGAAATTAGGCAACGCGGTGAAAAGCTGGCATTGAATTACAAATCATAATGGCGATTCGATCCGCCAAATACTCATAAAGCTGATACCGAACCGGCGCCAAAAGCCTGTGTGCGGCTCATGGGTATAATCCAAGTCCTCCGACGAGCGCTTCTGCCACAACAGACCGAGTTGAAAGTTCGAGGTGGGTGTGAACTGATGCCCGCCGGCAACGACAAACCGGTTCTGGTCAAATTCGCTTTCGCCGCTTTTGAAGTTGATAAAGGTTTCGTTGAGTACTTTGATAAAGTATGCACCGGGTCTCACCGTTTCGTAGTTCAACGGGATCGTGGCCCCCAACTTGTAGCGCACCCGGTTGGAGTAACTGTCGCCGTCATTCCTCGTGAACCAACGCTGCTCAAGTCGGAGTCGATGCCCAATCCGGGATGCCGTGATCCGAACCGGGCATGCCGATGGTCAACAGACCGGTACGGAACGGATTCTGGCCGAGGATAAATGATGAGCGCCCGGTGGTGCAGCTCTGCTGGGCGTAGGCGTCGGTGAACATCGCCCCTTCTCTGGCGATCCGGTCGATGTTGGGAGTTTTGTAACCCATGATCCCGTGGTTGTAGGCGCTGATGTTGTGCACTCCCACGTCTTCACCCCATATTTCGGTTGCAGCACTAAGCTAATTAAATAAGGTATTCAATCTTCATCGGAAAGCATGGGCCTCAGTGAGCGGCAGAAGACACTAGGTACCAGCAGTCAATTCGACTGTTTTGCATTTCTTTTTGATGTAAAAATGTTTCAACACCGGATCCACCAGAGGCAGAGAACTGATGATTGAATATTTGCAGTATCGCTTTGCTCTGTCGTTTGAATCCAAAATCGAATAACCTCCATATGAAGCGTCACTTGGCTGGAACAACGAACCGCAGTCTTCGACGAGCCCTTCGGTCGTGAGCTAAAGGATGAAAGACTCAGGGTCGAACGACTCAGCCGAATCGAATTTCGACATTCGCTTTTTCAAAGTTTCTTTTTCCTTGACTCATATGGGGTGCTTCTCTATAGTTTTTGCCTGGAAAAAAAGATCTTATCACCTTGTTTTTATTCCATAGGGAATCAAAGACACGGTTTCGAGGGGATTCGATCGGTGCATTTATTATCGGTAAAAATTACTAAAAAGGAGATTTGAAAATGACGACAAGCGACGCAACAGAAAAAAAGCCTCTCTGGTTGTTAATCGAGGAGAATATCCTTGAGCTCGATTCGCAGGACCTCTCAAAGGAAAACCTGGAAGCATCGATTCAACGAATTGCGGGTGAACTTGACAGTGCGGGTTACAATGTTTCGCATCATGGGGGCAATATGCTTCAATTGAGATGGGCAATGAATGAAACGCACAAAGTCGGAAGGCCCCTTATGAAGGATTTCAACACTGCAATCGCGGCACTTAAACTGGAGGACGTGGCGGACCCTTATTTTGCAGCGAATAAGCTCATCGGCGACGTCGGAAAGACGTGGCCAAAACTCAAAAGATCCGAGCGCAGACCGGATGTGATACGGATCGTCGAGAAGACCAAACTCGATCTGTTCATTGCCAAGGCAAAGGGCCTGCGCGACGATGAAGGTATTCGATTACTCATCGAGGAACAAGTGGCTCCCGAAGTGATCACCAATGCGTTGGACATTACCGGGGAGAAGTTGGAACAGGTGAACACCGAGATGGAAAAAGAACGCGCAGAGAGGGCAAGAGTCGCAACGCTGCTCGAGGCGGTAGAGGGCAAGTCCAACGAAGAAAAGGTGAAGCACCTTTTTACGAATAACGTCTCCGAAGAATTGATAATCGAGATGGCCAAAGTTGACCAGGACGCGATCAATGGTGTCAAACAGGCAATGGAAGCGGAACTAAAGGAAAAACAAAGGTTGGAAGAAGAGGCGGCCGCACGGAAAAAGGAAGAGGCTGCAGGACCTCCGCTGGAGGAAATTCCACCGGATGAGATGCTCGAACACATCGAGGCTATTCGTGAAATCATGGAATTCAGCGATCAGGAAAAAGAAATTAGGGTTATGTGCGAGCAGAGTTCCATCCCCAAGGCCCTTGTGGACATTGCTGTTTCAGACCCTGACAAACTGGATGAGCTCGAAAAAGAGGCGGAGGGATAACAGGCATAAGGGGACGGTCATGAAAATATAACTTTCATATTTTCACGACCGCTCCTCTGATAATCGACCAACAAATAGCAACACAAATTGAATCCGTTGGCCCAATTTCGGTTTAAAAGTATCGGCCATGATTTGGTTACATGATATTGAGAGATTTTTGGTATATTCATTCGGAAATGACTGTAAAGCCGTGGAGTTACACCATGAATGTCCTGATAGCTGTAGGCCAAAAGGCTAAAATCGAATCGTCAAAGAAGAAATTGTTAAAATAATTCCCCTGGGAAAAATTGCAGATCCTGTGGATGAAGTTTTGCCGATTTTTGCGTCTGTTCGGAAGCCTCCAATTTTATAACCGGCCAAACAATCTTGGTTGAGGGCTATAGTGCTGCACTAAATCAAGCCTGTTTCGAAAACGTCCAGACGACTTCACTTTTCAACATTCGGGCAAATTTAGTAGCCTTTTTTTCTAGTTCTTCCCATTCCGTCAGGGAATAGACGATAATTTCAGCCGACACCGGCAAGCCGTTGAGATCCCAGTTGATCGAGCGGCGTTCGAATGACTCTAATGTTTCATTGACGACTGCTATCAAATCGAGATCACTGCCAACCCCCCAATCGCCGCGAGCGTATGATCCAAAATAGCCGAGACGTACAATTTCAGGCCTCTGTTGCACCTGTTCGATGGTCCAGGAGCGCACTGCCCGGTCCACCGTCTTTCGGCTAGGCCATTTGAAAACGGACGAATTCAAGGATCTCACCGGCATAGTTGATCGCATCCCTACTCTGGATTTTGCCATAGTGCTCAAACGGCGCTCCTTCCGGGTACCCGTTGGCATAACGGGTGGGAATATACATACCGTCCAGGACTTTGGCCTTATCCAGTAATTCCTCCGAAACGTTCGTCGGAAGTTCATTTAACAGCCGGGCAACGACATGCCCCCATGCTTCCTGTTTCAAGAATAAATGCAGCGCTTTGACTGCTTTTTCAGCTGACTGCTGGGCGGCAAAACAAGCCCATTCATGTCGGCCTTCTTTTTGAGAAGACTTCGCCTGTTCCAGATCTCGTTCCGCCTGGGCAAACCAATCTTTAGAACGTTCAGCCATGGAGCTTTTCCAGTATCTAAACTTTGAGGTCTCAGTGATGTATTGCATATCATGTCCGCCCAAATATGGCAAGAACTAAGGCATATGGGGACGG
>JASFJP010000424.1:0-4591 GCA_050121225.1 Desulfobacterales bacterium | reverse complement strand
TCTCTGGGCGAGGGGAATTATCGATTAATCGTTGACACGACCAGCAAGCAATTCCTTGATGAGGATGGCGATAAAGAACGTCGCCTGGCCGGATTCCTCTCCTTTGACCAGGAGTTGGGAGACATCTTCGGTGCCTTCATCCGTTTTGGCTGGCAGGATGACGCGGCCCTGATAGATTATGATATGTTGTATTCAGGCGGTATCAATATTCTCGGCAGTTGGTACGGACGCGAGCAGGACAACATCGGTATCGGCTATGCCTATGTGAACGGTGACAGCGATGCCGAAATTGACCGCACTCAGGTGGCCGAAATTTACTGGCGGGTGGGATTCACTGATATGTTTGCTGCTACGGTCGACTTTCAATATATGCAGGACAAATATGACAATAGTGATGATGACATCGACGGCATCATCTGTGGGCTGCGTTTGACTGCTGAGTTTTAGAAACTCGATCGTGATTATAAAATTTCAATCATCATCCGGTCAGCCGGTTGCACCAAAGTGAAAAGTCTGTTTCAACGGGGTACCAAAAGGAAATCAATCACGAAAGCATGAAAAGTACACAAGATAAATTGCATGATTTCTAATTTTCGGGATTTATTAGTGAAAAAAGGCTTTTTATAAAATGCAACGAGATCAGTATCAAGATTCTAATTCAACGAAAGGAAATTCAACAATGAAAAAAAGAAATCTGGTTTTATTTGTAGCTGTCTTCTTAACAATTTTGCTGTGTGTGACGGCATGGGCAGCTGGTGGCCACGGACACAAAGCACCCAAAAAAGTCGGAATTTTACTGGTAGCCTTTGGATCCAGTGAAGCCAGTGCGCAGGTGTCTTTTGAAAACATCGCAAAAAAGGTCAAAAGTGTTTACCCTGACATACCCGTGCGCTGGGCCTATACTTCTACCATCATTCGGAAGAAACTGGCCAAGCAGGGTAAACATCTGGATTCACCGGAAGTCGCTCTTGCCAAAATGATGGAAGACGGATTTACCCATGTCGCGGTTCAATCTCTGCACACCATCGGGGGATCAGAATACCATGATTTACGGCGAACGGTGGAGGCTTTTAAAAGCATGGGCGGTTTTCAACGTGTGATACTCGGATATCCATTGCTAGCCACCCAAAAAGACATGCAGCGGGCTGTGGATGCCATTCTGGAAAATATCCCCAAAGACAGGAAAAAGAACGAGGCGGTGGTTCTCATGGGACACGGCACCCATCATCCATCCAATGCTTTTTATGCCGCCCTGATGTTTCAACTTCAACTCGAAGATCCAAACATTTTCGTGGGCACTGTTGAAGGTTACCCAGAGGTTGATTTGATTAAAGGGCTGCTGCTTCAAAAGAAAATCAAAAAAGCATATTTAATACCCTTTATGTCAGTGGCTGGTGATCACGCTAAAAACGACATGGCCGGTGATGAAGACGATTCTTGGAAATCAATATTTACCAAAGCAGGAATCGAGTGTGTCCTCATCTTAAAAGGAACCGCCGAATTCGACAACTTCGTCGACATGTGGGTCGATCACCTGGGCGGACCATTGAGTCATTTCGACTAATTCTTAATGAACTGTTGTCGAAATCCAAATCAATAGATGGCTAGTGTAGTTTGGCCGGGGGTTATTTTCAAAAAGCGAGATAATCTGAACCATACCCGAGCCCCTTGCAGTGACTATCTGAGCCCTTCAGGTGAAGCAGCTTGAAGGGCTTCTCTTCAAACATTTATTTAAAGATAGAAATTTAGAAATGCTAATTAGAAACCTCAGATGAGGCCAACAGCAATGCTAACAGAACCACAAAAGAATTTTTCTGAAACTTTCATTGTTTGGAATGACTATATCAATTTAGTTGGAGCCTTAATTCCCTCAAATAAAGGAAGGGCTTCAGTACGCGGGACGATTAGATTTAAAAATGGAGAAAAATTATCGTTTTCTTCTAAAACTGATGATTGTAAAATTTTGCATCAAAAACTCATGTCTCTTTGTCAGTTTATTGCTAAACTCTACGGCACATATGTTATCCACAGAAAAGGTTGCGTTGCAGATTCTATAAATGAAGCCTCCTTTATTCTTAAAAAGGAATCTCCTTTGTTGAATTGATGCCCAATAATCGTCTCATCCTATATCATCGTCAAAAATGGAGATTTTCGACAGCAAAAAAATCAATCCTGATATATTCATTATCGTACCCTAAAACGGATTTATACAGCTTCAACCTAAGATTAAAGCTGTTCTTTTGTCTAGGAATTAAAAACGTTGTTGACTAAGTTGACTTATTTTAAATGCACTTTTGAATTTGCTCAAGTTTGAGAAATGTAAGGCAGCGTGAAGCGAGATTGGAAAGCGTTTGGGAAACCGTGGCTACCTTGTCTGTCGCTCTTGGAAGCACCTGGGATTTCGCATCCTGTGGTTGTACGAGGGACCTTAAATGTCACATAGGGCGGGATGTTATACCCGATATTGGAGTCAAGTCAACTCAATTGAAGCCATAGTGAGAAGACACTTTACTTCTCCGGCAAAGTGTTGGCAAATTTTCTAGCTTCTGCCAACCAGGATTTCAATTCATTCCTAGACGACATCTTAGAAATGCCTTCTGATGCTGTCGAGAGCGGCCATGGGTCAAAACATGTCTATGTGAAAGCATCTCAAGCTGGCCGGCAATATTAAAGAGTATAATCATTATCGATTTGAAAACAACGCGAAAGTCAGGAGACAGAGCAGCTTGACTTCGAAAGAGAATGATAGAGCGTCTTAAGATGTGATCTAACTATGTAATGATTGAGATCGGGCTAGTAGAAAACTATGGCGTTGGGTTATCGGAGGTGGCCGGGGTGTGTAAAAGTATCCGCTTCGGCTTTATTGGGAATTATGCATCAGCCGAGACAGTAAGTCAACTCAGTCAACAACGTCCCCATTCTAGTATTTTGCCGTTTATCTACAATTAAGGCTGGTTTGACAACACAACCACACTGCTGGCGCTGGCGCTGGCAACTGCCAGGTCAATCGTACCATCGCCGTTCCAATCACCGGCGGTCAGTGCCGTGGCACCGGGCAGGCCTGTTACAGTTTCTGCGACACTGAAGCTGCCGGTGCTGTCATTTTCGAGTATAACAACACTGCCTGCATCCGAATTTGCAACTGCCAGATCGAGATCAAGATCCATATCCCAATCACCACTAGCCAGTGCCTGGGCGCCGCTCTGGCCTGAAAATGTTTGCGCTACAGTGAAGCTGCCGTCGCGGCTATTTGCAACTATGTCCACAGTGTTGTTGAAGATATTGGCAAATGCCAGGTCCATGTCACCATCATCATCCCAATCACCGGTGGCCAATCCTAGTGTGGCTAGCCGATCTGAAATGCGCTGCGTCTTCTCGAATTCGCCGCTACCAAAATTTTTAAGAATATCAACCCAGTCTCCAATGAAATTGGCGGCTGCCAGATCAAGATTTCCATCGCCATCCCAGTCGCCGGCGATTAGGGTGCTGGGACCTGTCTGATCAAAGATAAGCTTTACGGTGACAAAAATGCCTGCACCGTCATTTTGAAGTATAGCAAGCCAGTCCCCGTCAAAGTTTGCTACGGCCAGATCGATATAGCCATCGCCATTCCAGTCTCCTGCTGCCAAACCGTAGGGACCCAACAGTCCGGAGAATGAAAATCCCACGGCAAAACTGCCCGTGCCGTCATTTTCCAATATGTTGAGGGTGCTGGAACTGTAATTAGCAACAGCCAGATCAAGGTTGCCGTCGCCATCCCAATCACCTGCGGCCAAGGCTCTGGCGCCGGACTGTCCCGAGATGGTATCGCCGACGCTGAAGCTGCCGCCGCCGATATTTTCAAGTATCCTAACATTATTGGCGCTGGAGTTGGCCACAGCCAGATCGAGGTCACCATCGCCATCCCAATCACCGCTAGCCAGGTCTTGAGCGCCGCTCTGACCGGTAAGTGTTTGCACCTCCGTGAAACTGCCGGAGCCTGCCAAAGCCTCCGCTCTGAAACGATAAACAAAAGGGACCAAGGGGCGACCATCCGTTGAGGTCAAAGAACCAGTCAAGATAACTTCAATTTCTTCGCCCAGTTTAAAACCGTTGTCGGGGTCGAAGATCAACATCGACGACCCGCCGCCGGTATAAGTCCCGGTCATTTTACCGGTCTGATATCCATGCACTACAAAAGACCCGGCTGAGCTGCCGTTCATGGCCTTATCAAAAGTGGCAGTAATACTTTTGCCGACATTTACAGAGCTGCGGTTGACCGCAGGATCGACATCTCTAAGTTTCGGTGCGCCCACAACGGCACCTCCTCCTGAGGAGCTGCTTGAGGAATTGTTGCAAGCGAGCAGAATTAAAACGGACATCAGGATCAAAATTTTCATTATGCTGTTTTTATCCATAACAACCTCGAATAATAGCCAACCTAAATCTTAGCAGCTCTATGATGAGGTAAACCTTCGTGGCGCTTACCACTTGAACATTACACCACCAGTTCCCATGATGGCTTGTTGATCATAGAAAGAAATATTGGAATCAATATCGATGTAGGCGCCACTGATGTAGAAGTTCATGGGTTTGCTGCCGAATAGGCGCC
>JASFJP010000423.1:0-4592 GCA_050121225.1 Desulfobacterales bacterium | reverse complement strand
TCGCGCCGCTATAGACCGGTAATGGTCCTTGCGTTAACGGCGTTCTTCAGTTGCCTGCCCTTTTATGTCCTTGGCTATTATCCCGAGGTCAAATCGGCAACATTGCAATTCAACGAACTCACCCGCGTGGACTCGACCTTTGCTCGAGAATTAGTGAATACCCTAAGTCTGGATAGCTGGATTCGGCTCGGTCAAAATCCGACTCAAAATGGCAATTCCCACCCATGGCCGCAGCCTTGGGAGTTGGAAAAAACCCAACCATCAAATCTACCTCAAAATTTCAATCTACTCGTCATCGTCGTCGATGCCTTACGCGGCGATGCCTTTCACTCTGCCGGCTACCCTCGCAACCTGACACCATTTCTGGATCGCTGGGCGCTGGAGGAGACCATTTCTTTTCGTCGCGCCTACAGTCAGGGGGGTGGGTCTTTCGCTGCATTCCCGTTTCTGGTTGCGGGAAGAAGCAACTTTGCACTTTATGGTCCTGAGTTACATCGAGAAAACCTTTATCTCAAAATTGCCCAGGCTGAAGGAATCGAGCATTTCATGGTCATGAGAGGATTCGGCCCGCGGCATGTGTATCCGCCCAACTACCCGGTTATGGAGCTTGCCATACCCCGGGCGCTAAGTGATCGACGGTCGGCCACAGCCGATGAAGTATTTGATTCCGCTAGCAACGCGATTGGTAGGCTTTCCAAGGATGATCGTTTTTTGTGCTTTTTGCATCTGATGGACGTTCACAATGATCTTTGGAAAAAATCAGATGGTTTGGATTTCGGTGACAAACCGAGGGATTTGTACGACAATAATCTCTCATACATCGACAACGCATTTAAGCGATTCGTGAAATGGCTCAAGCAGGAAAGTATCTATGATCGAACCGTCATCATCTTCACATCTGATCATGGAGAACAATTTTGGGAACATGGCGCCAGTCTTCATAGACATACCCTCTATGAAGAAGAAATTCGAATTCCCTTAATTTCTCTGGTCCACGGCATGAAAGGACGCTTTGAAGACATTCCCGTGATTGCTGCCGACATGGCTCCGACGATCGCCGAGCTCGCCGGATACTCAATTACACCCCCGTATGATGATTCCCGTATGGGCATTTCGCTGGTGCCGCTTATTCGGAGAAATAAGGAAGAGCCCTATTTAAAAAGAGATGTGGTTGGAAGGGCTTCATTCAAACGCAGGTATTTCCTATATCGCAACTGGGAGTGGAAATTCATTTATTTTGCTGAGCTGGATTTGTTACAGTTATATAATGTGGTTGATGATCCCTCAGAAAAAAATAATTTAATTCAAGAGGAGCCGGTTCTGGCGGCAGAAATGGAAAAAGATTTATTGGACTATCTTGAAAAGGTTGAGGGAAAAACTTATCGTCCTTTGCTCTCCGATTAGTCGACACCCGCAAACCAAAGACAGGGTTCAGGGGTCCTGCCTTCTTTAGTTAACGTTTTTCATTATTTTAAGAATTTTTCGGGTACCACCGTTACTCGTGGTATGTTTCCCAGGGGGCTTTTATCTACCAGGAGCATGCAGTCATAGGTCTCTTCTAAGGTTTTAAAATTCAAAATTTCATCAGGTAGGCCTTTACTTACAATTTCACCAGCTCTGAGCAGCAGCAGCTGGTCACCATACATGGCCGCAAGATTGATGTCATGGGAAACCATTACCACGGTAATGCCTTTTTCTGCTTTGAGTCGCTCCATGAGATCCATGATTCGGCCCTGATGGGCGAGGTCCAATGAGGCGGTCGGTTCATCCAAGAGCAGTATCGGTGACTCTTGACAAATGGCCCGCGCAATAAACACGCGCTGTTGCTCACCACCACTCAGTTGATCCAATTTGCGGGAGGCCAGATGTTCTACTTCAGTGAATCGCATCGCCTGCGTTGCAATTTCAAAATCTTTTTTCTTCTCGATGCCCAACGAGCTATGATAGGGTGCTCGGCCCATTAATACCAGCTCGGCAACTGTAAATGGAAAATCCACCGGCAGTCCTTGGGGAACATAGGCAATCGATTGAGCCAATTCTTTACGTCTAAAACTGGAAAATTGACGCCCCAAGATTTTCACCTGCCCTTTTGGAGGTTTTAGAATTCCTGCAATCGACCGCACCAGAGTCGTTTTCCCCGATCCATTGGGACCGAGAATGATAAAGAAATCGCCTTCCTTCACCGAAAATGAAATATTTTGCAAAACCGATCGGCTGCCGAATGCGTAACTTAAATGGTTTATCTCAATTGCCGCGTTCATCGTCCTGATTTTTTTAGCAGAAAAATAAATAACGGTGCACCGATTAGGGCTGTAATTACGCCCGGGGGCATCTCCCCTTGCTCTGGCAGGGTTCTGGCCAACAAATCACAGACAGCCAGAAAAGCACCGCCCCCGAGTATGCATGCCGGAACGAGCACTCTGTGGTCAGAACCCCATATAAGTCGTAATAGGTGCGGCATCACCAAACCGATAAATCCCAAAAGACCGCAATGACTAACGGTTGCACTTACCATGAAAGAGGCGGTTATTAACAGTGCCAGGGTAACCGCTTTGATATTAACCCCCATGGTCTGAGCTAATTCTTTTCCCATCAAAAGAAGGTTCATGCTATGAGAAAGCCAAAAAATTAAGACATAGCAGGGAAACAACATGGCAGATAGAACTGCAACTTGCGGCATATTTGAATTGGTAAGATCTCCCATCAACCAGAACAAAATATTATGAAGGCGGGAGTCCTGGGCAAGCGAAATAAGAAACAGGATCACCGCCGAGCAAAATGCGTTCACCATCACGCCGGATAGAAGCAGAGATTCTTTTTTTAGTATGGACTGACCGGTGGACATGACTAAAATAAGGCCCAACGTGGCCAGACTCCCGACAAAGGCCGTCAAACTCACGCCGGGAAATCGTGATAGCCCTAAAAGAATACCGACAATTGCACCAATGGCTGAACCGCCTGAAATGCCCAAGATATAAGGTTCTGCCAAGGGATTTCTAAGGAGGGCTTGAAAAACCAACCCGCCTAACGAAAGTGTGGCACCGACCAGTGCGGCCAAAAGCACACGTGGAAATCGGATTTGCCATATGATCGTGTGATACATGGGATTAACATTTTTTTCATGGAATAGCGTATGAATGGTCTGATGCAGACCACCGGTAGGTCCAAAAGAGAGGCCCAGGAATATAGTAACCGCCAGGACAACGGCTAATATCAATGAAATCGATAATATGCGCCAAACGATATGTAGAGGTTCCAATCTCATTGATTTTGCTCAAACAAATCGGGATGTATCAATTCGGCAAGAAGTTCCAATCCGTCCAACAATCTTGGCGACGGTCGATCGAAAAGATCCGAATCTACGATATAAATGCGTTGGTCGCGCGCAGCCGGCAGGTCCGGCCAACGACTCCAGTCGGCCTTTACTTTTTCAAATCCTGCTTGTCTCGCCATGGACGTGATGATGATAATATCGGGATATAGTGCTAAAACCTGTTCCCGACTATAGTGCGGATAAGCGGTGGAACCGGCGGCCACATTGATACCCCCGGCCTTCAAAATAAGGTCATGGATAAAGGTTTTGGAGCCGGCGGATATAATGGGCGAAATCCCGATTTGAATAAAAACCCGGGGTCGTTTTTCGGTCTCTGCTACAAGCTGCCTGATGCGTTGAAGCCTGTTACGCATCATATTTGCAAGCATATCGGCTTTTTCTGATGCATTTAATAAATGTCCAATTTCTACTATAGTCTGAATCACGGTGTCCAGGTTGTGGGGATCCACGACATAGACTGGAATTTTCATTGACTGCAGACGTTCAACTAATTTCCTTGGATTGCCGTCTTTTATGGCGATGCAGAGATCAGGATCTAAGGCAATGATTTTCTCAAGATCCAGGCGGACGTAAGAACCTACTTTGGGCAAGGCTGAGGCATCTGCCGGGAAGTTGCTGTATTGTGTCACCCCCTTTAAGCGAGGCGCTTGATTGAGCTTGAAGACAATTTCTGTAATACTCGGAGCGAGGGATACAATTCGCTGCGGATCATCCGGGACATCGACTTGTCTTCCCAGCTGATCGTTTACGGTTTTGGCACTTACCGGTAAGTAAGCAAGTAAAATGATACCAACTACGTAAGCAACATGCATGTTCATAATTCTTTAATTTGGTTATCTACAAAGCCCAAGTGACGTCTCTTGGAATAGGCGTTGACGGTAAACCGCCTGGTGGATGGGGGACTGTCTGAGGTTATTAGGGAGCGTTACAGCAAACAGCATGACGCCGTTACACTAAAGCACAACGCGTGTGTACGCCTCACTGTCTTATTGATCTTGAGGCCCTGTTTGCTGTTACGCTCTCTTATGAGCGAGTTTCACACGTCCGCCAGGCGGGTTACCGTCAACGCCGACGTCACTTACTTGAGCTTTTAAGATAACCACGTTCTTTAATTCCCCTTACCGCCTTGCTTTGCCAATTAACCTGATGTCAATCCTCCCATTTCTCACCAAATCCCATTGCAATTGACTTTGTAATGAGTTCGATAACCGCATTGTCACGGGTTGTGACAATTTCCCGGGCCAGGCAACTACGGTAG
>JASFJP010000422.1:0-4608 GCA_050121225.1 Desulfobacterales bacterium | reverse complement strand
GAGGTATCCAAAAAGTAGTCATTTTGCTATGATATCGTCAATAATTGCAGACCATTATACACCCTTTGCCATGTTGTTTATGCAACTAAGGGGTTTACTCAGGTTGATAGTTGGCTGCAGAAAAATATTTTCTAAATTTCGATGTCATTTTTCGATCGCTTGGAAGAGTACGCAAATGAGATATATTGGCCGATATCTTCGAGTTTATTTTATGCGGGTCGTCTTGGCCATTTTTTTGATGGGATGCAGCAGTTTTATCTCAAAAACCTCCCAACAAACACCGGAGAAAGATTACCTGGCGGTCACCGGTGCTCAGGAAGTGCTTTCACGATTGAAAACCCAGAATCAAGAGCTGAAAAGTTTCAAAGGAATCGGCAAGATAAAATTATGGCTTGAAGGAGAATTGAAAATCGATGAACGGATAGCCTGGATCGGTGCCGATCCGAACAAGTTGAGTATTGTCGTTCTTGTATCTGGATATCCGGCCATAAAAATCGCAAACGACGGGAAATGGTTCTACTATTATGAAGCCAATCAAGATCAACCGATCTACAAGAAAATTCGGGCGACAGATGCGAGTCTTGAGCGACTCCTATCGATTAAGATAAACCCCGGCGAAATCATCGCCCTACTAAAAGGTCGGGCTCCTCTTCGAGAACATGACTCTGCGTTTTTGCTCCAAAATAATACCACAGGTGGGCTTGTTTTAATCTTAAAAAAGAAATGGTGGGGAGTGACAGAAAAGATATTTCTGGACCAAGAAAAAACTCAGGTCTCGTTAATGGAATTTTTTAGTCGATCCGGATCAATTAGCTATCGCGCACAATTCAAGGAAATGCAGGATATCTCTGGATATCAGGTACCGTCGCGCTTATATCTTTTCAATAAAGAGGGATCAACCATTCAACTTGATATCCAAAGGTACTGGACAGATGTTCCGGTGTCGTCAGAGATGTTTGTGTTGTCCCCTCCGGACTGATTGACCCCCAAGCCCATCGCACCTGAATCCAAAAATATGGAGCTTTCCTTTTACAGAATTTAAAAACATATTAATTCAGACTGTTACAATATAATTCTTCATACATTTTTCAAGAGATATTAGCATTGGATTATGCAAGTGCAGGCAACGCCTCGCAAATTTCGTCTGGTTAAAACTTTGTCAACGTTTGGTTTAACCGAGTCGGCCGTCAATGAGCAGCTGTCGGAATTTAAACATATTTTCCGGGAAATCGGTCTTGGAATCCGCGTGAGCTTTCCAATAATTCATTTAGAGCTTTACACCAGAAGTCAATCTGACCACCAACTCCCAGAGCATCTGATCGACGCCACCCGGTGGCTCGCAGATCGATTGGGGGATCAACTTTTTTCGGAAGAGGGGAAATCCATGGAGGAGGTCGTTGGCAGTTTACTCCGAAATTGTAATGCGACTCTGGCGTTAGCTGAAAGCTGCACCGGCGGTCTTATTTCGAATCTAATAACCAATCTTGCCGGTAGTTCCGACTATTTTCTTTTATCGGCGGTCACATATTCCAACACTGCCAAAGTCAATGTTCTGGACGTTTCCGCCTCTACTTTGGAACAGTTTGGTGCGGTGGATATTGCAACTGCCAAAGAAATGGCCCGCAATGTGAAGAAAATTGCCGGGGCCACTTACGGTCTGTCCACAAGCGGTATCGCCGGGCCGAGTGGCGGAACCAAAGATAAACCGGTGGGCACGGTTTGCATTGGAGTTGCGACTCCAAATTCTGTCGTCGGTCACCGCTTCCATTACGCCGATAACAACCGGTCTAGAAACAAACGCATCTTTGCCATCACCGCTCTGGATTTGATGAGACGAGAACTTTCGGGAATCAGGTAAGATGCAAGTATTTCTCCTTGTTGTCGTTGGTGCGTTGCTTATTTATTTGCTGTTTACGCTGTTCCTTACCTATCTTGTCCAACAAGTGCCTCGAAATCCTGTCGAAGATAAACCGGATTGGGGCATCGTCACCGATACTCAAATTCCTGCCATTGACGGCCGTCGACTAGAGGTGTGGCGCATTGAGCCCGACAGTCCATCACGGGGCATTGTCGTATTTGCGCACGGTTGGGGACGCAACCGGGATCGCATGATAGGCCGGGCCAGATATTTTGCAAGGTGGGGGTTCACGACCGTTGTTCACAGCGCCCGGGATCACGGACAATCGAGTCCCAAACGATTTATGAATGCCGTGAAATTTTCCGAGGATATCGATGCGGTCCTGAACTGGATTAAAGAGCCGGTTATATTATACGGGCATTCAGCGGGTGCAGCAGCCGCTACTATCTCCGCCAGCCGCAATCAGAATCAAGTTAAAGTTCTGTTCCTCGAAGCATGTTACGCATACACCGAAGAGGCCTTGTTAAGCTTATACCGCTGGTTTAATCCGTTCTTTGGAAACTTTTTTGGTCCTATGATTCTGTTTTGGATGAATCTATTTTACAGAAATAGATTGGACGTCGTTAGTCCTGCACGGTTGGCTCCCAGTATAAAAATACCTGTTATGCTGATTCACGGGGAGAAGGATAGACGTTTTCCACTGCAATTTGCCATGAATCTAAAAGATAGTTTTTCATCTGGACAAGTCGGGCTTTACATTGCCGAGGGAGCCGGCCACAGTGATTCCAGTTTGACGCCGGGGTATAAAACAGCTGTTCAATCATTTTTGGAACGGCACTGGCCTTGTTCTGCGTAGGCCAATTTGCATTTTACAAAAGATTGATGGCTTTGAGCAGTGGTGTGGGATCCACAAGGTGCCGATTTGTAAATAGATATGACAATTAAAAAAGGCCAAGAAATAGAAGTTAACGTCACAAATATCGCCTTTGGCGGCAGAGGTTTGGTACGGCTGGATGGACTGGCCGTTTTTGTTGATCAGGCGATACCCGGCGATCGGGTCACTATTCGTATTTTTAAAAAGAAAAAAAACTATGCGGAAGCCCGTGTTATTGATCTTATAAACCCCTCACCCTTCAGAATTGTCGCACCATGCAAGTACAGCGGTTTTTGCGGGGGATGCAAATGGCAGTTTCTCCAGTATGATCAACAGCTTCTATATAAGCGACAGCATGTTGTGGATTCCCTTGAGCATATTGGACTTATTCAAGACGTGGTGGTACATCCGACCATCGCTTCCGACATTATTTTTGGCTACCGCAATAAAATGGAATTTTCATGTGCGGACAAACGCTGGTTTCTACCCAATGAACTGGGTCGAGAAGATATTGACAAGGGCTTTGCACTTGGGCTTCACGTGCCCGGCACGTTTCATAAAGTCATTGATACCGAGGAATGTCTACTGCAGCCGGTTTTAGGAAATCTATTGTTGGATGATGCAAGAGCGTTTATGCGATCATCTGAAGCGCCTGTCTACGGCCTGCGCAGCCACAGGGGGTTCTGGCGGTTTTTAGTGTTAAAGCACTCGGTCGCGTACGACCATTGGATGGTGAACATTGTCACGGCAGAATACAATCGTAAGGCCGTGCAGCCGTTGGCAGATCAATTGATGGGCAGGCATCCACAGGTGGTCTCGGTGGTGAATAATATTACATCGCGCAAAGCTGGCGTCGCGATTGGTGAGGTTGAGCATACCCTCGCTGGATCCAATACAATATCAGATAAAATTTTTGATTTTGAATTCGAAATTTCGGCCAATTCCTTTTTCCAGACAAATAGCCGCGGTGCCCAGGTTCTTTTCAATACAGTCAAACAATTTGCCAATCTCACCGGTATGGAAACCGTTTTGGATCTATACAGTGGAACGGGAACCATAGCAATTTTGTTAGCCGAATTTTGCAAAGAGATTATTGGGATCGAGATTGCTGAGAGTGCGATTGCCGATGCTGTAAATAATTGTCAGAAAAACAATATTTGCAATTGCAGGTTCATTCACGGTGATATTCGAAGGTGTTTATCACAAATTAAAAAGCAACCTGACGTGTTGATCATTGATCCACCGCGCGCAGGAATGCACAAGGATGTTGTCAAAAAAGTTCTTGAATTGAAGGTGGAACGAATCATCTATGTTTCATGCAATCCGGCGACCCTTGCCAGAGATCTTAATGTCTTAAAAGCAGGCTATTCAATATTGGAGGTGCAGCCTGTAGACATGTTCCCGCACACCTATCATGTTGAGGCAGTTGCAAAGCTCACCAGGCGCTAAAAAAATTAATGTAAAATATTGATTAATGTAATTTATCTATTTGAATATTAGAGGTTTTAAGTCAATCAAAATGAAATGAACTATTATCAGCGTCATTTGTGAGTCACAGATTAGAAGGTCATCTAACCCTTTTGGGTTTTGCTGCTTTTTCGAGATTTTCTCAATGCGATACCAAAGAAAAATCCCAGAGCAACTAAAAACGCATATTCTTGTATGGCGGGAGAGGGGAGCTCCAAGTAATGAATGAACACAATCGCTGTGCCCCATATTGTGACAAGAATTCCAATTAACAGAATGGCGAAAGAACCAGGATCCCATAGAGATCTGGTCTTGTTATTTGATTTTTTATGCTGAGTAGAGCTACGGGGGTAGGATCCAGAATTTTCATTATGCGGCTTGTGCATCTTAAAAGTTACTATAGTCTGAT
>JASFJP010000421.1:0-4623 GCA_050121225.1 Desulfobacterales bacterium | reverse complement strand
CAACCGAAATATTTTGATCAGCATCGTTGCTCTGAGTCTTGTGAGTTCCTTTCTCATCGTGTGGCTCTATGTTGGGCGTAACCTGATTGCCAGACTAACCGCACTTAGCGACAGCATGCTCGCGATTGCCGGAGGCAACCTCAGAGCGCCTTTGCCGAAACCCGGAAGTAATGACGAGATCGGCCGCATGGTTGAGTCCCTGGTCGTTTTTCGTGATACTGCGATCGAGGTTGAAGAAAGCAATTTGCGCGACATTGAAACGGCACGTAGACGGCTAATCGATGCCATTGAAAATTCATCTGAAGGCTTCGCGTTCTACGATCCTGATGACCGTTTGGTGCTTTGTAACACCAGGTATAAGGAATTGCTTTACCCGAATACGGACATCGATATTGAACCGGGTACGGCGTTTGAAACGATCATTCGGAGAGCTGCCGAGAATGGGCACATTATTGACGCCGAGGGCCGCATAGACGAGTGGGTTGCAGACCGGTTGGCGTTACATCATGACCCGGGTGAACCACGGGCCCAACAACGTAATGGCGGTCAGTGGCTTCTAATCACTGAACGCAAGACCGGAGATGGCGGAACTGTCGCAATTTACTCTGATATTACGGACCTGAAGCAGCGCGAAGAAGAGCTCACCACGAAGTCGAATGCTTTAGAAGAAACCAACAAGAGACTCAAAAAAGCCCAAGAACAAATCTCTAAGTACATTGATCCGAATGTAACTGAAAAAATATTCAAGGGTGAATTTTCAGCAGAGCTATCTCACAAGCGAACAAAGTTGACGATGTTCTTCTCCGATATCAAGGATTTCACCCAATTTACCGACGCTTCTGATCCTGAAGATGTGGCAAAGTTACTCAATGAATATTTAGGGGAGATGGCGTATATAGTCCGGACATGGGGTGGAACCATCCCGCAGTTTACTGGGGATAGCATTTTTGCAATCTTTGGAGCGCCGGATTCAAAGGGGGAACGAGGAGATGCTTTAGCGTGTTTACGTATGGCGTTAGATATGCAAATGAAGATGAAAACACTTCGAATTAACTGGTGGAACCAGGGTATTCAATTTCCCTTCGAAATCCGATGCGGGATTCATACTGGTATGGCAAATGTGGGCAATTATGGTTCCGAAGGATTTATGGAATATTCAGCCATCGGCCTGAACACAAATATTGCTTCTCGCTTGGAACAGGCCTGTCAGCCCGGAGAGATTTATCTCTCGCACACATCATGGGCTTTGGTTAATGATGAAATACCTTGCGAAGAAGTCGGCACCATTAAGGTTAAAGGGTTCCATTCTCCCATTCAGACTTATCGTGTTCTGCAGCATGATTTAGAAATGGCTCCTAAATCTTGAAATCTTATTTAATAAAATACAGCATATCACAACCAATTTTTCTAATCAAAGTAGTGTGATCACTGACGAATCGCAGGTGAGCCGAAATTGCAGATACCATCAATCAAAACCAAATATCTTTCGACCTCACATATTGCAGGTATTGTAAACGTACCTTGATTACCACCGAGAGAATTTTTACGATCAAAAGAATAAGCTTTTCTATATCTTCGCGATTGCATAACGATCACAGTCGATGATAGATAAAATCTGGCAGAGACATTCGACTCCATGGAGCGTATTGACACATTTCACCAGCCTACCTCTGATTTCAGCGGGGATTTGGAGCAGGGAATGGCTCGAATGGTGGTCGTTGACTTTAATTGGATTAGCATTTTTCTGGGAATGGTATAATCCTAAAAAAAATGGAAGACGGATACGCCCCGATGGTCTGGTAGCAGTCCCTCGATTAATAAACTCGCAAAAAAAGGAGGAAAAATGAGCGACACTGAAGTGTTGGACAAAACGTTTCATTTTATTTTGACACGGGTGGTGGATACGGGTCAGGCACCGCATTATACGGAGATTGCAGCTGAACTCGGAGTTTCACCCGAAGACGGGCGCAAAACGATGCATACCCTCTTTGAGTCCCGTATTCACGGCTGGCTTTATCCAAATACGAATCTTATCGCCTCGTTCGCCCCTTTTAACAATCAACCCACCCAGTTCCGCATCACTGTTGAAGGGGAGCAAAAATGGTTCGCGCAGTGAGCTTTCGAATCGCTGGCGGTCAGCTGGCTATTTCCTGGGAAAAAGGTCCGCATTGATTCCCCATGTCTCGATTGCGGTGAACCGATCACCATCGAAATGCGTGACGGCATCATCGAAAAGGCCGATCCGCAAGGATTGATCGGCCATGTATCCCTTCCGGTATCTAAATGGTGGCAGGATTTTGCATACGCTTGAAGTACAATGCTTTTCTTCCGGTCGGAAGAACATTTGAAAAATTGGGAGCAATACGATCCTGCAACAGAGGGTGGAATTTCCCAATTGGACGGGTTGCTAACGATGTTTTCAGCCAACGTCTTCAAAAGACGAATGGACCCGGATTACTTCTCCAATATGAAGATGTATTTGGGTGAATTGGTTGCAGAAGCTGGTAGCAATGATAAAATTGGAGTTTATTTAAAAAGTTAGTCTGAATAAATTAGCCTAAGTAGTCGTAATTGCGTATATTCTGTGCTAGTCTTTATAGCCTGGCGGATCTATGAATCCACCAACGAGTTCAGACACCTTTGGTTAGCGAAACTAATTCTTAGAAATTTATCCTCTAACCCACTTAGTCTTAGATGACGTTACATAGATTCCCCAATTGTATGGAATTTATTTCTTAATTTTTATTGAAACTAATTGCCATGAAAAAGGTAACTTTCTGATTATACTTGACAATAGTACAAATATCTGATTTTGCATACTTTTTGCAGAAAACTAGTTAGATCTACACATGGCGGATCAACCCTGCTCGTGAATACAATGGATTGTGCGATGGACACGCGACGATGCTTGGAGATTTTGCAACTTGAATGCGTTACTTCGCCTGAAGAGCTAAAAAAGGCGTACGAGGATTTGGTACAAATTTGGCAGCCAGATCGTTTTGAGCACGATCCTTCCCTAAAAAAAATAGCTGAAGAAAAATTACAGAAAATAAAACTTGCCTACCACCACTGTCTGGCCTATTTCGATCCCGATCAGTGTTTGAAGCAATCCAAATCAGCCTCTTGGGATAACCTCTCGATTCCCAGTAAAAATGAGAATTTTGGCGCTCTTCATAGAAACCAGTCTAGTAAATCTCATACTTCCATTGATGATACGCGTACCCAACAACCCAGTGAATTTGCCAGTTTGAAAATTGCCAAGAAGCCGCAGCGAGCGCATATCAGAAGATATGTTTGGCGCAGTATTATTTGTGCTTTGTTGATGGTCTCCGGCTTGAGCATTTTCTTTCTTTTTGAAAAGGATAATCTTGCTTCAAAATTAAAAAGACAACCCTCTGAAGCCATGAAAAAGATGGCAACCAAACTGGAAAAAAACGAAGCAATCCAGAAGAATATCCCGCCGGTTCAACAAGAAATGAAAGATCAAATTAAGGTATTAAAACCCGTAAGAACCCAACAATATTATGAAATTTACTTAACCGACGGTAGTAGTTTTATGACCAAGTCTTGCTGGGAAGAAGGCAATATGATTAAGTTTAAAATATACAAAGGATCAATGGGAATAGAAAAACACAAGGTAACAAAAATTGTTAAGCGTCGCTACCCTAAACGCAAATAAATTTTGATAAACCAAGAATCGATAAATAGGTGCCATAACAATTCATTTCTATGCACAAACAGCGCATGATTTTGTATGACCTCATTGGTTGTATTTGCTCAAGACATTCGCTCCAGCCACTCCTGGACTAAATCCTTGCTATGCAGAGCATATCTTTGGAAAAAAAGACACAATTTATAGCATTTCATTTTCCCAACTCCATCAAAAGTTGATCTGTTTTTTCTTGACTCTCGCCTTCCATTTTTTATAGACAATGATAAATAACCTACAAAACATGAAAGGAGAGAACCATGGCAACACAAGACAAATGTTGTACGATTGTACCTTATTTTAAAATTCAGAGCGGCAAAGTTGATGATTTTAAAGCCATGTGCGAGCAATTTGTTGCGAAAAGCAAAGAGGAGCCCAAGTGTCTTTACTACGGATTCAGTTTTGATGGAGATCAAGCCCATTGTCGCGAAGGCTATGCGGATGCCGACGGAGTGTTAGCCCATCTTGATAATGTGGGGACACTTCTGCAGGAAGCCCTTCAGATTGCCGAACTCGCTCGTTTGGAAATACATGGTCCAGAAGAAGAGTTGGCGAAGCTCCGTGAACCCCTATCTGGCATGAAACCACAATTTTTCACTTTAGAGTACGGTTTCAGACGATGATTGGAAGGGCCAACCAGAGGGCTGACGTATTTTTCGTAACTGTAACCTAGCAAGCAACGTCCAACAAGGCGATTGAAAGAAACCTATTATTGAATCGAAAGGAGGCACATGATGAAGAGACTATTAGGGATATCAACGATTATCTTAATTCTTTCCTTTTCTTTAAACTATTCAATCGCGGCGGAAACAGACCTGTGGTCACTTTATGAAACAGTTTTCAAAAAATGTAAGTATGTTGATCTGACACACGCCTTTAATCCCTCGATAGCCGTATGGCCCGGTTTTGGGAAT
>JASFJP010000420.1:0-4624 GCA_050121225.1 Desulfobacterales bacterium | reverse complement strand
AGCCGGGATCCTCCTCTTTTCCGAAGGGTTCGCTCAGTTGATCCAGTAAAATGGATGACAATCCGATACCACCCTGTTCAGAAATCCTTTTAGACAGCTCAACATCCAGCAAAGATGTGAATATTTCCTCAGCCCGCCCACCACTGATAAAGCCTGATTTATTGACCGTTGCCCGCATTTCCTTCAATAGGTAGTTAATAAAAAGGGATTCCATCTCGGCACAGGCAGACTCGAGCTTGGGATCAGAGTTGTCGTTCGTAACAGTCTTAACCGATCCTAAATCTCGGCGGATATGTTCAAAGCCATAATTCAGATTTGCAAAATCTGGGGTCGGCAAGGTTAATTTAAGTTCATCAGCCATCTATATAATCTCCAGTTCAGCCTGAAGTGCACCTGCTGCTTTGAGAGCTTGAAAAATGGAAATCAAGTCTCGCGGGGAAACGCCCAACGCATTTAAAGCCTTCACCACTTCCCCAATACTCACACCGGATTCAACAAGATAAATCGGATTATTGCCTTCCTGAACCCGGACATCCGACTCGGGCGCCACAACCGTACGACCGGATCCTGAAAACGGCAACGGCTGGGAGATAGATTGAGTTTCCTTGATTTGAATACTCAAGTTGCCATGGGCGATGGCGATGGTGGCAATCCTGACGTTTTCGCCCATTATTACGGTTCCGGTCCGTTCATTGACAACTACCTTTGACACAGTGTCCGGAGTGACGCCCAGTCTCTCAATCATCGTTACCAGGGCTACGGTCTTGCCTTTATATTGAGCAGGGACTTTAACTTCGATGGTTCCGGCATCATGGGTGCGGGCAATCTGACTGTAAAAAGCAAGGTTAATCGCCTTCGCCACCCGGGATGCGGTGGTGAAATCCGGCTGATGCAAGGTCAAAGTCAGTGACTGTTTGTCGTTAAAATTGGAGGAAATCTCTTTTTCTATCAACGCTCCATTGACCACCCGTCCGACGGTTGGAAAATTCTTTTGCACACCGGTACCGGATTCGCTGCCAACGACAAAACCCCCAGTACTCACAGGCCCCTGGGCAACGGCGTATACTTGTCCATTCGCGGCTTTCAAAGGGGTAAAAAGCAATGTACCACCCTCCAAACTGTCAGAATCACCGAGAGAACTGACAAGAACATCGATACGGCTGCCCGTGCGTGCAAAGGGCGGCAAGTCCGTTGTCACCATGACAGCGGCGACATTCTCAACCTCGATATCTTCCGGTTGGACGGTAACACCCATTTTTTCGAGGAGGGCCGAAACGGATTGGTTGGTAAAAATGGAATCTCCACTGTCGCCAGTTCCGTTTAATCCAACTACGAGTCCGTATCCCACCAGTTGATTGTGACGTACGCCTTTAATATCGGCGATATCTTTGATGCGCACAGCATGGGCCGGGGAGAGGGATAGGCAACAGGTTACGAGTATCAAAACCAGTTTGCCAATGATGGTTTTCATTCGATAAATCACATTTAAGACGGTCATTCTCCACCTACCCCGTGTCAATTAAATTTAAAAAGGCCAAACGGTATTCAATAAATTCGCCAACCAACCCGGTCGTTGACGCTCATCAATCACACCGGAGCCGCTGTATGCGATTTTGGCATCGGAAATAAACGTCGACAAAATAACATTTTCTTCAGTGATATCTCGGGGTCGTATAACACCGGAGAGTATTATCATCTGGGTCTCATGATTCACCATGACTTCCCTGGTGCCAACAATTTTCAAATTACCATTGGGCATGACAGCCACAACCCTACAAGTGATAAAGGCTGAGAGATCGCCGCTTCGGGACGTCTCCCCCTCACCGTCGAATCCACTTGCCAAACTGCCCTTGACGGAGGGAGTGCCAAAGGGATCGATTTTAGGAATGCTGTCGCTGACGTTGTCCAGAACTTCATTTTGCCACCAATCTTCCAAACCGAACATTTTTTCAATTCCGGCTTCGAGGCTGGAAGAGCGTTCCGTCTCGGTTCTGGCTTTGTTTTTTGCTTCGGCCGACTCTTCTATTTTAACTGTAACGATGTCACCTACATTCCTGGCCTTGGTATCAATAAACAAACCGTTCAATGAGCTGTTTGCCTGCCATAGTGATCCGTCGTGATCAACAACTGGTGGACTTGCGTAACCCTGGGCTAATAATTCTCTGCTGGGCATTTCCTGCATTGCCGGTTGAACGTCCTTTTGATTCCCGGCACAACCTGAAAATCCAATCAAAAGAATGAGGGCCAAAATTGCCGCAAACAAACGATACTGATTTGTGTGCATGTTCCCCTACCTTTTTTTCCGATCTGATTAATAGTCGACTTTTACGGTGTTGGCGTCGACCACCCGTGCATAGAGTATCTTTTTTGAGTCAAAATTTATAACCGGAATTCGCTCACCCAGTCTTCCCCGCTTTTTAACCTGCCCGAGAGCCGTTATCTTAAATCCATCGGATTCGGCGATAATCATTACCAAATCGCCTCGTTTTACAAGGGGTGGAAATTCGATTAGATCCGCTCTTAGTATGGTTTTGGCACCGATAGCTCTGCGTGTTCGTTTCCCAAGAATCGCCTCAGGGTCGGTGATCACGTTAGCAGGCACATTTGACAAATCCATCCGCTGCAATTCAAAATCATCTTCAGTCAGAGGTTTGTGCCTTCCGAGAGGCCTTTTGGTAACCACGACCTCCGCCAAAACCTCAACCGTTGCCGTTGCCCAGACTCGTTTTTGATAGTTTCCATTTACATCGAAATGGATGGAGATCGGAATCTTACCTAACATTTTTAAATTCCGCGGAGGGTTTAATTTGTATGTAACACGACCCGTAGGCAATTTCAGCGCTTCAGCAACTTGGACTTCTTTGATTCGGACATCACCGCCCACAGCCGGCATATGCTCCAAAAGATAATTTGAAACGAGTGCCTGAATTTCTTCACGGCTGACTTCAATAAATCGACGGGTAACAATGACTTTGGGCGGTATTCGCAGATCCAGTCGATTCAGATCAACACTGTTTTGCTTCAATCGCAGTTTAAACAGATCTCCTTCCAGCTTGCGCGACTTTCCTGGTAGAGGGGCGTTGGCAATGATTATTTGGCGCAGATTTTCGATCAATACAGAATCATTACCTTCAATTTTAGCAATTTTTCCTAAAATAATATTGTCGTCGTCAATCTCGATGTTTTCCAAAACTTTAATGTAAATCAACGAGCTAGCCCAATTTTTACCGGCAGGCATCAGTAGGAAAACCGCAACCATCAAATATAGAATACGGCGATATAGCTGGTAATGTTTACCATCTTGGAGCAAGGAATGCTTCATGTGTCCCTCTACCGTTTAACATTGTTGGCGGTCTGCAACATTTCATCGGCTGTTTGGATGGCCTTGCTGTTTACTTCGTAGGCTCTCTGGGCGGTAATCATATTCACCATCTCGTCCACCACGCTCACATTGGACATTTCCAAAAAGCCTTGAGCCAGGGTGCCGAATCCATCTTCACCAGCCGTGCCGGTAATGTCATCACCGGAAGCGTTGGACGTCATAAAAAGATTTTTGCCCATACTGATCAATCCCGATGGATTGACGAAACGGGCAAGTTCAATGCTTCCTATCTCACTAGGCGTGGATTCACCTGCTTGAAGAACCGAAACCGTTCCATCCATTCCAACTGTAATCGATGTGGCATCCGTCGGTATCGTCAGTTCAGGTTCCAACGCAAACCCATCGGCAGTGACAATGCGCCCCTCACTATCAAGTTTAAATTCTCCGGAACGGGTATAAGCAGTTTCACCGTTGGGCAGCATTATTTGGAAAAATCCGTCGCCCTCAATTGCCAGATCCAGCTCATTGGTGGTATTCTCCAAGCTTCCTTGATTAAATATTTTGAGCACTGCCGAAGGACGGGTCCCATGTCCCAGTTGGACACCGCTGGGCACCTCGGTATCCTGAGAAGAGGATGAACCGGGCGGTTGAAGCGTTTCGTATAGTAAATCTTGAAATTCAGCGCGACTTTTTTTGAATCCGCTTGTACTCACATTAGCCAAATTGTTTGAAATAACATCAATATTGATGGCTTGCGCCTGCATGCCTGTTGCCGACGTCCATAAGCTGCGTATCATCTATCCTCCCAAGTGTATGGTGAAGTGTTTATGGGTTTTTCTATATTTGTTACTAGTATCGTCTCCTATGCTGCCATTGCGATAACTAGCAACCACTAACGAATCACGTGATGGTTAATTTGCAACCTCGTTGATGACCTTGGCGTTGGCCTCATCCACGGATCGGATCACCTTTTGATACGATTCATAACCGCGGAGGACCTCTATCATCTCCGTCATCATTTTGACAGCATCCACATTGGACAATTCAATAAAACCTTGCGCAACGTCTACCTTCCCGGCTTCGGTTTCACCAATGGAGTCGTCCATGGGTTTAAACAATGAATTACCCGTTTTCTGCAGTTGGTAGGGCTGTGGAAAATCAACAATTCGAAGTCGACCTACCTGACTGCCGTCGACATTGACAATGCCCTCGCGATCGACTTCAAATTTCTTATGCTTATGCGGATTTTCGTTACTCTGGACTCGAATCTCTCCACTATCGCCCAGCACCGGCCAGCCGTTT
>JASFJP010000419.1:0-4636 GCA_050121225.1 Desulfobacterales bacterium | reverse complement strand
AACCGCGTCCGATGGTCGCCGCTGGATGTTATATTGCCTATTGCCACCTAAATCGGATATACAATCGTTATCAACGATTTTTTTCTTGACACGATACGAATTATTGTTTAAAAGTGCCGGATTCATTAAAAATTAGGAGTTGATCTCTTGTGAAAAAATATACATATAGTGCAAAAAAATCAGACAACCCAGACAGGTGGTGTCTTGTTGACGCAAACGGAGCCGTACTGGGCCGTTTGGCGACAACTGTTGCCTCCCGCTTAAGAGGAAAGCACAATCCCCTGTTTACACCCCATACCGATACCGGGGATTTTGTTATTGTCATTAACGCCGATAAAGTTATACTTACGGGAAGAAAATTAGATCAAAAACAATATTATCGTCACAGTGGATACATCGGAGGCCTCAAAGCAACAACCGCCAAAGAACTGAAAGAAAAACGTCCGGAAGATATCGTTCGTTTTGCGGTGAAAGGCATGCTTCCCAAAAACAGGCTGGGACGAAAGCTATTTAAAAAATTGAAAGTCTATGCGGGCGATCAACATCCGCATCAAGCGCAGAATCCGGAGATTCTGAAAATCTAGTCATTCTGCACTAGGGTGAACTAAAACCGACAATTTGCGGTGATCGTCTAAGCAAATCTGACTAACATATGTTATGGGGATTCAAATGGAGCAAGAAAATCTTTACTATGCAACCGGTAGACGGAAAACGGCAATCTCTAGAACTTGGATTAAACCAGGCAACGGTGAAATTGTGATTAACAATCGCACGGTGGAGGAGTATTTTCCAATAGAAACCATCCGCGAAGAGATGATCCAGCCGTTTAAACTAACCAACACACTCGGATCTTATGACGTTAAAGCCACGGTCGTCGGTGGTGGTTTAGCGGGGCAGGCGGGTGCCGTTCGGCACGGGATCACCCGTGCACTTGTCTTAGTCAATCCTGATTTCAGACTGACTTTAAAGAAAGCGGGCTTCATCAAGCGTGATCCCAGAGTTAAAGAACGGAAGAAATACGGACAAAGAGGCGCCAGGGCCCGGTTTCAGTTCTCGAAACGATAAACCTTCGCTGTATGATGTTAACAAGGGAATAGGCATTGCTTATTCCCTTTTTTATTTTGTAACGGCCAGCGTTTTATGGTCTAAATTTTTCGATTCTCAGTTGAAAAATTCGGAGGTAGTAAAATGTCCCTGGAAAAAATTGATCTGAATTCCGATGTTGGAGAAAGCTTTGGAAATTACAAACTTGGGTTGGATGAAGAGGTAATTCCGCTGATCAGTTCAGCCAATATTGCATGCGGATTTCACGCCGGTGATCCATCCGTGATGAGACGCACCATCGCCGTTGCCCGGCATAACGGCGTGGCCGTCGGTGCTCATCCGGGTTTTCCAGATTTGATCGGGTTTGGTCGACGTCGTATGGATGTCTCCCTGGAGGAAATAAAGGATTATGTGACCTATCAGATTGGCGCACTGCAGGCTTTTGCTACCGCTCAGGGAGCAAAACTGCAGCATGTGAAGCCCCACGGGGCGCTCTATAATATGGCGGTGCAGAACATGGATATTTGGGATGCTGTGGCGCAGGCGATAGCCGCGGTTGATTCGCGGTTGATTTTATTTGTTTTGGCCGGCTCCAATACAAAAGAGTTGAAAGCCATTGGTGCCCAAAACGGGATCCGCATGGCCTTTGAATTTTTCGGAGATAGAGCCTATAATCGGGATGGTTCCCTCGTTTCCCGCAAAGTAGCCGGAGCCGTGATCCATGATCATCAGATGGTAGCGGCGAAGGTATTAAAAATGGTAGAAGACGGCAGCGTTATTTGCAAAGACGGCTCAGAAATCGAGATGACCGCGGATACCATTTGTGTGCATGGTGACAATCCATCCGCCCTTGAGTTGGTTAAAAACATCAGAACAACACTAGAGGCATCCGGGATTGAGATCGTCCCACCGCAAACATTCCTATAACCGGAGGCGACTAGATGTATCATGATGTGCAAATAACTTCTTTAAGCGCCAATGAAAGCCATTTAAAAACCTCCAACTATTGAGAATAGCAATGCGATACGACAATCCGGCATTTCGTATCATGGGTGATCGTGGACTGCTGGTGGAACTTGGCGATGAGATCCACCCCGAGATCAATCAGTCTGTGCAGGAGCTTTATATCAGCGTGGATATGCGGCAGATTCAAGGTGTCGTTGATTTAGTACCCAGCTACCGGTCCCTGCTGATTGTCTATAACCCTCTCAGTATCGGTTTAGAGGAATTGCAAAAGACCGTTTTAGATGTTTTCCGTGATACGGATCGCTCTCAACTCCCACAGCCCAAAACCATAAAAATACCGGTCGTCTATGGTGGTGTTTATGGTCCCGATCTGCAATGGGTGGCCGACTTTCATCACATCGCGACAACCGACGTGATCGCCCACCACCTCCAACCGACCTATCGTGTCTACATGATCGGTTTTACCCCGGGGTATCCCTATTTAGGCGAATTGCCGGATGAAATCGTCACCCCGCGCCGGGAAACCCCACGAACGATAGTTCCTAAAGGATCTGTTGGAATTGCTCAGAGACAAACCGGTATCTATTCCGTGGAAAGCCCCGGCGGCTGGCAGATCATCGGCTGGACGCCGGTAGAGCTTTTTGATCCCAAGAGCCGGTCTCCCAGCCTTTTGACGATGGGTGACCGGGTCAGATTTCATCAGATTTCCGAAGAGGAGGCGGCTCAATGTCAGTCGTAAAGATTTTGGAAGTTCTCTCTCCGGGTATACTGACTTCCGTTCAAGATATGGGTAGATACGGTTACGGGCGTTACGGCGTTGCGCCGAGCGGTGCATTGGATTTCTTTTCCCTGAGGATCGGTAATTTATTGGTCGGAAATGCTGAAGATGATGCCGGTCTGGAAACCACGCTCATGGGTTTGAGAATCAAAGCCCTGACGGATATTGTTATCGCGGTTACCGGTGGTAATCTCCAGCCCCAACGAGGCAAGCAATCCCTTAAAATGTGGCGGTCGCATGTCTTGATGAGAGACGATATCCTCTCCTTCAAAGGACCTCTGAATGGATTTCGGTCCTATATTACCGTCAGCGGTGGCATATACAGTTCACCGTTGATGGGGAGTCGGTCGACGAATCTACCTTCGGGATTCGGTGGCATTGAAGGTCGAGGGTTAAAACAAGGTGATGTTCTCTTCTCCGAATTGCTGCCGGAGCACTTGCAGCACACCGAACGCCAATTCAAACCGGAGTGGATACCGAATTATCGGAATTCCTGGATCCTGCGGGCGGTTTGGGGACCCCAGGATGATCATTTTACGAGTGAGGCCCGGGACATGTTTTTGGCTTCCACTTTTAAGATGTCCCCGGATTCAGATCGCTCCGGGATTCGTTTGCAGGGTCCCGTTATCCCATGCAAGCCGGATGTCGGTGAATCGATAATTTCAGAAGGTGTGATTTCAGGCGCGATCCAGATTCCGGGTGATGGACAGCCCATCATTATCTTGGGGGAAACCGTCACCGGGGGATATCGCAAAATCGCGGCCGTCATCTCAGCAGATCTTCAGCTGTTGGGGCAGATCAGGCCCGGAGATGACGTTCGTTTCAGGGCAGTACCGTTGAAGCAAGCCCACGATGCTTTCCGGAATATGGAAGAAAAGATAAGAGGCTTCAAAGAGAACCTGCTGAGGCGAAGATGAATTTTTTCCCATTGGCGACGTTTTTCTGTATATTTTTCATCTTAAGGTTGACAACCCATTTTTTATTTCATATGACAACATAAGACGGCTCTAAGAATGATACCCTTTTCGTCTTGGCAATATGGCTTATTCCGTGTAAGCGAGCTCCACAAATCACATTCACTTATGACCAGAGAAGGATTCCGTAATTCTAATTTTATGCGAAGTGCTGATTTAAGCGCTTGAAGGATGCTTTTCGCAGCTTATCTTCTATTCGTTTTCTACGATAAAAATAACACATCGACATAAAAAAAATTTTGACACATGTACAAGCGATGTTTAATATTGCTCATCCGGAGGCTAAATCGTTGAAGTAAGTATATTATTTGTCGTGGCCGCAGCCGTTTTAAATGATTTGGTCCACGTAACCATAGGAGAAAAAGAGCAAGTCAACAACGTATTGAACCTAAAAAATGAAAGGGGGAAGTATGAAATTTCGAATCACAATTTTGGTACTGGTGTTAGGTTTGATTTTGCCGGGGTGGCTCTTAGCTGCCGAAATCATCACCGAAGAAGACATCGTCAAGAGAACCTTTGTCAAAGAGCAATTCGTCAAACTCGCGGATAATTTCATCATCTTATTTGATTCTTCCAACTCCATGAACTCACCCTGGGAGAGAGGTGGAACCGAGACCAAGTATGATGCCGCCAAGAGGATGCTTAAGCAGAAAATCGGATTGATTCCGGATTTGGGATACAATGCCGCTTTGTACACCTACACGCCCTGGAAGGAGTATGCTCCGATGGGGCCTTTCAACAAGGACAGCTACGCGGCGGCCGTCGACAGCCTGCCGGCTGAAGCCAAAGGAGCCACGAGACTCACCCAGGGGCTGCGGGAGCTCGATCCGATCTTGGGCGGCCTTTCCGGCAAAACGGTCGTGTTCATCTTCAA
>JASFJP010000418.1:0-4652 GCA_050121225.1 Desulfobacterales bacterium | reverse complement strand
AAGTTTCTCTCGCCCGTGCTTGCATCCCGCTCCGCGGGGTTTCACTCGAGACACAAAGATCACAGAGAATAATTTTTTTGCTCTGCGGTCTCTGTGGCTCTGTGAGAAATATATGCCTCTCGCCCGTGCTTGCATCCCGCCCCGCGGGGCTCCTGATAGTCGCTCAAGACGCTGAGATCACGGAGAAAATTTTTTTTCTTTTGATAATCTATCGGTAAATCTAAAGTAATTGCTTTAGCTCCTCTGCAGAAATTTCTGCATCGGATAGTATGGATTTCAACACTTTTGGATGCAGTATTTTGCCTGAATGAAATGGTACTGTAACCCTTTTACCACGATTATCCTTGTATATTTTGTGGCTTCCGCTTTGCCGGCTAAGCCTAAAGCCCGACTTTTCCAAAACCTTTATGATCTGCATTGCCGTTACTCTTGGAAGCTTCGTCATACCGCAACCTCGAGCGATGTCAGGCTAACAGCATCGGGCAATGTAATCTGTTCTCCATCTGCTAAACGGTCTTCAATATGAAGACGAATAGCATCCCTTATGTTTTCGATGACTTCCTCGTATGATTCTCCTTGAGTATAGCATCCTTTTAAATCAGGACTAAAGGCAAAATAGCCATCTTTATCTTTTTCCACTATGACTGAAACTTGATAATTTGCCACGGTAATAATCCTTTTTTTATCATTCGCGATATATTCTTTAGACAATCTCGGTTAAGTTCTGAGGATCAGCAACGCCAAAGATTTGAAATCAATGATTAGGATATGTCAGATGCTTTTGGATGTCAAACAGCTTAATTTTAATGGGAATGGATTCGTATTTAATTTGCTTTTCTGGAAAAGATTTTGTGGACAGCACCATAGTTTTATTTAGAACACTTTCAGTTAAACTTTCCGTGATGACCTGTGATCTTCCGTGGTATATTTATTTTTTTTATTTTCACCAGGACACAGAGAGTTAATTTGTTTACTATGTTTGAGATTCTTCGAGTAATATGCTTTTACATTGTCTATGATTTTCTTCAATTCCGGGACATAACGCAACACATCAAAAAACAAAGCCTTGATATCATGTCCAAAGTCAATGCGCAAGTTTGTGACAAGAAATAGGCGCAGGATTTAAAGCTGGGAGGATAGGGAAGTGAGCTAATCCGCCAAAGTAACGGCGGACAAGAGTGACTAAAGTTTCTCTCGCCCGTGCTTGCATCCCGCTCCGCGGGGTTTCACTCGAGACACAAAGATCACAGAGAATAATTTTTTTGCTCTGCGGTCTCTGTGGCTCTGTGAGAGCCCCGCGGTTGACTAAAACCTATTTTTCACATATATTTTCATCATCTTTTCATAATTTCGTGGTTTCGTGATTCGCCTTTATTTTTTTTATTTATTTCGTGAATAACTCCGATGCGTTACGTCGGAGTCGAGTGTTGACAATCAAGCTATAAGGCACATGACGCTCAGAGATAAAATAGCCAATTATTTTACCATCGACGGCGGCGATGTCGTGGCGGTCTATTTGTTTGGTTCCCATGCTGCAGGCAAATCGAGAAAAGGCAGTGATGTGGACATCGGTATTCTATTTGCCGCTGAGAACCCGGATTTGATTTCGAAGCGCATTAATGAGATTATAATCGATCTCCCACGATTGTTACGAAAAGATGTGCATCCAGTGGCTATGAACCGCGCCGGAGAAGGACTCTTAAAACAGATTTTCGGGAAAGGGGAATGCATTCTCGTCCACGATCGAAAAAAATTGGCCCACTTTAAAATGGTAGCATATTCAAAAATTGCAAATTTTAGCTACTATCGCAATCGGATGCAAAACGGATTGATCCGTAATATTATGGAGAATTGAGCCTGTGGTCGACCGTGATTTAATCATAACTAAAGCCGGATCAGTAAAAAAGCATCTTAAACGGATAACCGCAAAGTCCGATGTTGATCTAAAAACCTTCGCTGATGACCTTGATCGTCAGGAAATAATTTCATTCAATCTACATTTGGCAATCGAAAACTGTATTGATATCGCGGCCCACATTATCAGCGAAGAAGGATATGGAATGCCCGGAAGCGCCAGTGATATGTTCTACCTTTTGGAAGAAAACAGCTGCATCAGCGCCGAACTCACGGAAAAAATGGTGAAAGCCATCGGGCTTCGAAATCTGATTGTCCACGAATATGCAAAAATCGACTTAGACCGTCTCTACCAAATTATCCAAAAGGATATCGGTGATATCACTGATTTCCTGGCTGCGGTCTTTAAAAAGCTGGGTATTTCAGCTTAATACAGAGTACTTCCGTGAAAGCCCCGTGGAGAACCAGAGGATAAATTTTTACCACGGATAAGCACGGAACCTCACGGAAAGTTTAAAAAACTTTAGCTCTCTTTAGTCACTTTTACGGAATTCCCAAATACCAATGAAATCAACACGTCTTGCGAACAAAATGGCTTTTCAAAAAGCTCAGAAAAACACAGCTTTTCCTAAAATTTGGTATGAAGCTAAATTGAAGGAACAAGAAGACGTGGAAAGAATGCGAATATTGACAGTGCAGCGGATAAAAAAGACTCTGAAAATACTGGAAAAAAAATATTGCTGGAACGAAGTTTATCTCTTCGGCTCAGTTGCCGAGAAAGGAAAATTTAGACGAAATTCAGACATTGATATCGCTGTAAAAGGATTGAACAAGTTTGATTATTATGAATTCGTTGGTGAAATTTCTAGTCTCTTGGACAAGCGTGTCGATGTCGTGCTTTTAGAGGATTGTCATTTTGCAGATGCTATAAGGAAGAAAGGCATAAAATGGAACCGCGAAAGCAAATAGTCATTTTTCTATCGGAATTTGATTATCAAGTTGAACAGATTGAAAGCCTATACGAAAAGCTGGAGAAAAAGTTTAAGGCCTTTGATAAAAAATCAGTTACTGAAGAGGCAGTCGAAAGTACCGCATACTGGCTACACAATCTCTATTGTGCTTGCGAGGATTTGTTTAAGTTGGTTGCCGGATTTTGGGAGAACAGTTTGAGCGTAAATGGAGACTTTCATGTAAACCTGCTCAAAAGGATGCCGCTCAGTATTGAAAATGTAAGGCCTCCGTTGATTTCTAAGGCCAGTTACAAATTGTTAAACGAGTTAAGAGGGTTTCGGCATGTATTCCGTCATGCCTACAGCTACGGGTTGGATGTTGAACGTGTCGGTTCACTCTTACAAAAATACATCAACCAGAAAGACACCCTAATGAGGGATTTCTCTGCCTTCCGTAAATCTGTCGCTAGCTATACAAAGGGATAAGTTGCTCTCGCCCGTGCTTGCATCCCGCCCCGCGGGGCTCCCTATGGTCGTTCGAGCTCGCTGAGTTCACAGAGAATAATTTTTCACTCTGCGTGCTCTGCGGCTCTGTGAGAGATTAATGTTTCTCGCCCGTGCTTGCATCCCGCCCTGCGGGGCTGCGCTCAAGACGCTGAGTTCACAGAGAGCGAATTTTAAAAGTTAATGATATGTTTTTGAGGTTATCTCCTAACAATGTAATGCGCTGAGTAGCATGGAGAATTAAATATTCTTCACCTGATATCCACTGACTTAGATTTTACAACTAATCTCTGTGGTCTTTGCTTGCCCAGTTAAATAGTCTTTTAAGAAAACTCAGCGTAGCGAATTTAACCGGGGCGGCTCTGTGAGAATAATTCCTTAAGAGTGTTTTTATGCGCTTTTTGTCGTTCAAAGTATTGACTTTATGCATCATCCTGCCGCCGGTGTGTTACATAATAACGGCATTTTTTGCTGAGCGCTATTCGCGCGATTTATTTGCCGCCCAGATAGAAAACATTTACACCGGCGATCTGCAACCGTTGCTCGATGGCAGTGTCCGGCTGCAGGATGTGATCAGCCAAAATATCGATGCCTACCTGAAAAATAAAAAAATAGTGGATCTGGGTCTCAAAGCGGACGTTCGGGTTGTGACCGAAAAAGGTAAAATGTTGTACCCGAGCATCCTCGGCCAGGAAGATATTACCAATCTGCCGCCGGACCCTTCGCAGGTTGCGGCGGATAATTTCTCTCTGATAGACGAAGGTCTGGTGGTCAAGGTTGAAACAAAGTTCGATCACAATACCGCGATGTCGAACAGCGCTCTGGCCATTTATATCATGCTGGCCGTGTTTATTTTTTTCCTGCACTATAAAAGCGCCTCCCGCAAGGCCGAGTTGGAAGAGCGGGAAGCCCAAATGGAAATATCTCGCCTGCGAGAACTTGAAGAGGAGAATACCGGACGATTAGAAGCGTTGAAACAGGAAAGACAGCGTCTTCAGTCTGAGTTTGGGGTGTTAAAAGAGATTGTGGAAGATGAGCAAAAGAAGGCCGAACGCAACGAGGATGAATTGATCGAGGAGATCGAAGCCCTTGAAGCCAAACTGAACCAAAACATCGCCCAGCAGGACGCCCAACAGGAAGAAATTATTAAACTCGAGGAGCGAATTGAGGTCTATGAAAAAGGGCAACGCAAGGTCGGTAAACAAAAACAAAAAGCCGCCGATTCCGCCAGAAAGCGATTTAACGCCCTTTATAAAAATTTGTCGGTTAACCAGCGCGCCGTCAACGGCTTTTTAGATCTAAATGAAGACCTTAAAATAAAAGCCGAGGAAGTCATTCATCAAC
>JASFJP010000417.1:0-4662 GCA_050121225.1 Desulfobacterales bacterium | reverse complement strand
ACGTGCTGAGAGATGATGCGTGTCGGTAGTTGAAAAAAAAGAGAACACAACCCTTTGTGTGAAAAAGGTCTAAGATCATGCGAAAGAAAATTTCTTTTGTCGTATTCAGCAATAGCGGGGCTCCTGCAAAACAGATCTCGACATCCAAAGCATTTATACATTTGTTAGGATTTTTCTGCCTGGCTCTAATCGGTGCGTTTGGTTATATTGTCTACGATTATTATAATCTGAAGCAAACAACATCACATCTGCAAAACCGTGAACACTATCTTTCCAACCAGCTCGGTGAGATCCAGCACCAACGCGAGCAAATACAAAACTTTGCCAATGAAATAAATATGTTAAAGTCAAAACTGGTTGCTCTGAACGGTTTTGAGAAACAGATTCGTATTATCGCTAATATCGAAAAAAAGAATGAATCCGCGAATATTTTTGGGGTGGGCGGATCCATACCGGAGGACCTGGATTCACAACTGCCCCTGAAAGAAAAACATAATAGCCTGATGCGGGATATGCATGAGCAAATCGAACAGCTTAACCATGCATCCGTTAATCAACAGGAGGAGTTTGAAGCCCTGTTAAAATCGCTTGAAGACCAACAGAATCTGCTCGCATCTACTCCGGCGATACGACCCATTTCCAGAAATGTAAAGTCATGGATCACCTCCCGGTTCGGATACCGCAAATCCCCTTTTACCCAGCGGCGTGAATTTCATAAGGGTTATGATATCTCATCCAAGAGCGGAACTCCTATCCTGGCAACGGCTGATGGGGTTGTCACGTTTGCCGGCAAAAAAGGTCTGCTGGGTAATACCATGGTGATCGATCACGGTCATGGAATGATTACCCGATACGGGCACTGTAAAAAGTTTTTAAAAAAGCGGGGCCAAAAGGTAAAACGGTGGGAACCGATTGCATTGATGGGTAATACCGGCCGCAGTACCGGTCCGCATGTTCACTACGAAGTACATCTAAACGGTATTCCGGTGAATCCTGAGAAGTATATTTTGAACTAAGTTAGCGAGTTTGCCAATTTGTGGGATTCCTTGCTTACCATACCTGCCATCTTATTTTGTAGTCGTTTGTTAGGTTTCTTCTCCAAAATTCGATCAACCGTGATCCTTCATCTTGACCTTGCTTCTATCACCCAATAATCTGATATAAATTCCTATAGCTGTGGGTAAATTAACTGTTGAGACCGACCCTGAATCTGCTATAATGAGATCAATTCCGATACAAATCTAAAGCAATCTTCAGCCCGGAGGAATGCCCGCCCCATGATAATGAATTTTTTAACCAAGGTTTTTGGCAGCAAGAACGAACGGGAGCTAAAACGCCTGCAGCCGATCCTTGAACAAATCAGCGCTCTGGAACCCGGGATGCAGGCGAAAACCGATGAGGAGCTTAAAGCGCAAACCGCCCTATTTAAACAGCGAGTTGATCAGGGCGAATCCTTGGATGATGTTCTGCCCGAAGCTTTTGCAGTTGTGCGTGAGGCTTCTGTGCGCACCCTGAGTATGCGACACTTTGACGTCCAGTTGGTTGGCGGAATCGTCCTGCACCAGGGTAAAATAGCCGAAATGAAAACCGGTGAGGGTAAAACACTGGCTGCCACGCTGCCGGCCTACTTAAACGCGTTATCAGGCAAAGGCGTTCACATTATCACCGTCAACGATTACTTGGCTAAACGAGATACCGAATGGATGGGAAACATCTATAATTTTCTCGGCCTTTCGGTAGGAACGATTCTGCACGGCCTGGATGATACTGAACGGAAAGATGCTTACCGGTCCGACATCACTTACGGCACCAATAACGAGTTCGGTTTTGACTATCTGAGAGATAACATGAAATTCGACCGTGATTCACTGGTTCAAGGCCATCTCAATTTTGCCATCGTTGACGAGGTTGACAGCATCTTGATTGATGAGGCCCGAACGCCTCTAATCATTTCAGGGCCGGCTGAAAAATCCACCGATTTGTATTACCAAGTCAACAGCTTGATTCCGCGTCTGAAGAAGGACAACCACTTTACCATCGATGAAAAGGCCAGAACCGCGGTTCTAACAGAAGATGGCGTCGCGTTCTGCGAGAACCTCTTGCAGGTGGATAACCTGTATGATCCCAAGTATATTGAACTGCTGCATCATATCAATCAGGCGCTTAAAGCCCACACCCTGTTTAAACGGGATGTGGACTATATTGTAAAAGATGGGGAAGTCATCATCGTAGATGAATTTACCGGTCGTCTTATGCCGGGTCGACGATACAGCGAGGGGCTGCATCAAGCACTGGAGGCTAAAGAAGGCGTAAAAATTGAAAACGAGAATCAGACCCTGGCCACCATTACCTTTCAAAATTACTTCAGAATGTATGACAAGCTATCTGGGATGACCGGTACGGCCGACACTGAAGCGACCGAATTCAAGAAAATCTATGATCTTGACGTCATGGTGATCCCCACGAACATGCCCATGGTCCGAAGAGACTACCCGGATGTGATCTATAAAACCCGTAAAGAAAAATTCGAAGCCGTGTTGGATGAAATTTTTGACCTACACACCAAGGGGCAACCGGTTTTGGTGGGCACGATATCGATTGATGTCTCCGAAAACCTCAGTAAAAAACTTAAAAAGCGGGGCATTAAACATTCGGTTCTCAATGCAAAGAACCATGAGAAAGAGGCCGAAATCATTGCCCAGGCCGGCCAGAAAGGATCGGTGACGATTTCGACCAACATGGCGGGTCGAGGAACGGATATTGTGCTTGGCGAAGGCGTGACCGATTTGGATGGTCTGCATATCCTTGGAACCGAAAGGCATGAAAGCCGCCGGATCGATAATCAGCTTCGCGGGCGGTCCGGGCGGCAGGGAGATCCGGGTTCCTCCCGGTTTTTCCTGGCTCTTGAAGATGATTTATTGAGGATATTTGGTGGAGAACGCATCACCGGCATTATGGAGAAGTTGGGTATGCAGGAGGGCGAGCCGATTGAACATAATATGATCAGCCGGGCGATAGAGAATGCCCAGTCCAGGGTCGAGGGGCACAATTTTGAAATTCGTAAACAACTGCTTGAATATGATGATGTAATGAATCAGCAGCGCGAAGTGATCTACCGGCAGCGCCGAGAAGCCCTGGCCGGCAAGAGCCTGAAAAATTCGATTTTGGAAATGATTCGGGAAAAGGCAGAAGAGACTGCCGATGTCTTTGCCGGAGAAAAACCTCACCCTGAAGATTGGGATTTGAAAGGATTAAATGACGCCGTCTACAAGCAATTTAACTTTCGTTTGAATTCTCTGGATCCGCAAGCCCTGGATGGGCTTAATCGAGACGGTCTTGCAGAGTTGATATATGAAGAAACCTACCGCATCTATCAAAAACGTGAGGCGGCCATTGGTGCGGATGAATTCAGAGAATTGGAACGGGTGGTCGTACTGCAAACTGTCGACAACCTTTGGAAAGACCATTTGCTTTCGATGGATCATCTCAAAGAGGGTATCGGTCTGCGCGGGTATGCCCAACAAAATCCACTGATTGTATACAAAAAAGAAGGCTATGAGATGTTTCAGGACATGATCCAACGGATCCAGGAAGAGACATTGGGGATCCTGTTTAGAGTTCAAATTGCCGAGCCTGAAAAGATAGAAGATATTCGCAAACCCCGCCGACAGCCAATGGTTTTCTCCGGCGGCGAGGAACCGCAACAGAAAAAGCCTGTCAAACGGGAAGCTAAAAAGATCGGCCGTAACGCGCCTTGCCCCTGCGGCAGCGGGAAGAAATATAAAAAGTGTTGCGGCAGGTAGACATCCCAAAATAATAAAAATTTCATTTGGTGCCCTTTACAAGAGGGAAAACAAGTGATTATTATAAACTCATCTATTGATGGATGAGGACGTCCCAAATGAGTTAAACGAAGAACGTCTTGTCAATATATTATTGGAGTTGGTTTTAATGGGTCAGCATCATCCGGATTTGGACGAACAAATCAGTCCAGAGACCAGCATTGAGGTCAAAGAACCACCATTATATAAAGTGTTGCTTCTAAATGATGATTACACGACCATGGAATTTGTCGTTGAGGTGCTTATGTATGTATTCCATAAAACCTCGGAAGAAGCGACCCGGATCATGCTGAGCGTTCATCGAGTAGGTGTAGGGGTTTGCGGACGCTACCCTTTTGAAGTCGCCGAAACTAAAGTGGATACCGTGGAGTCGTTAGCACGCGAAAATGGTTTTCCTCTAAAATGCGTTATGGAAAGAGAGTAAATTATGATCAGCAAAGAACTCAGCGCCACCCTTGGCTTTGCTGTCAGAGAGGCTAAGAAAAGACGTCACGAATATGTCAGCATCGAGCACATCCTCTTTGCGATATTGTATGATCCCACCGGTATGGAGATCATTGAAAATTGCGGAGGTAACGTTGAAAATCTGATAACCGCTCTTGAAAACTTTTTCGAGGAAAAGATCGAACGAATTCCCGATGGCAACGAGTATGTGCTTCAGCAAACCATCGGTTTTCAGCGAGTCATTCAACGAGCGGTGAATCATGCGCGTTCAGCCGAAAAACAGGAAGTAACGGTCAGCGATATACTTGCTTCTATATTCTTAGAAAAAGACTCCCACGCCGAATACTTTCTGGGCGCGGAAGGCGTCACCCGCCTG
>JASFJP010000416.1:0-4687 GCA_050121225.1 Desulfobacterales bacterium | reverse complement strand
GAACACGGTCTATCGTTTTACATTGCAGCTGGTAAACGCCGGATTCTATTTGACACGGGCCAGAATCTTGCGATCGCTCATAATGCGGGCGTGCTAGATATTGACTTAAGCAGAATCGACGCTGTGGTTCTAAGTCATGGCCATTATGATCACACCAGTGGATTGAAAAGCATCTTGGAGTGCAACTGCAGTTGCAGCCTTTACGCCCATCCGGATGTATTTGCCCAAAAGATCAAAGGTAAGGATTCTGACTGGAAATATATCGGTATTCCCATTGATAGAGATGAGTTTGAAACAAAGGGCATAGATCTTAAGCTTAGCAGGATATCGGAAGAAATAGTTCCCGGCATTAGGACCACCGGGGAGATACCGCTCAAAAATCACTTTGAACAGGTAGAAAACGGATTTTACATTAAAACCGGCAATCAGATCAATCCCGATATCTTGGCAGACGATCAGGCCCTGATATTGGATTCAGACCAGGGCATTGTGGTTTTGTTGGGGTGCAGCCACCGAGGTGTTATCAACACCTTAACCCATGTGGTTAACCTGACCGGAAAAAGCAAAATCTATTGCATCCTGGGAGGACTTCATCTTGGTAAGGCATCGGATCAAAAACTCCAAAAAATCATCGGTCATCTTCGTGAATTTGACATAGACAAAATCGGGGTAGGGCACTGTACAGGCATCCGGGCGTTTTTTGCGCTATCCAATGCGTTCAAAGAGAAAGTATTCCTTAACACCGTCGGGAAGGAGATGGAGTTTTGAGCTGAACTTAAGGGCGTGATCATCCTTTTTGCGCCTTTTTGGCACTAAATAGTCGGCGGACAAATGTATGGCTTCACCGAGGCTTTCAGATTCTATGTTGGAAGCAGCCTTTTTACTAGCCCAAACAGATGAGGAAATTGAAGGGTTAACTGGAGAAGCGACCGTCGTCTGCTGCATTCTCAATCTTCTTTGAACGGAAACCGAGCCACCCAATGTTGGTTGCTTTTCGCACATCAAACTCCGGTACATAGGGTTTAATATCCAGCAGCGGCGTACCGTCAATTACGTCAATATCCATTATTCGTAGTACATTGTTTTCTATTCCCAGCAACTGCACAACAGACAGCCCAATCGGGTTTGGGCGCGACGGTGCCCGCGTCGAAAATAATCCGCGTTTTTCTGTATCCAAGAAGGGCACTACGTTCAGCGAATACGTTTTTGATAAATGACAGTGATAAAGCAGATGGATATGTGAGAAACCGTCTAGATCATTCAGTCCTTGTGCATATTCCTCAAATAATTCGACGGTTGCTTCAATACCCTTGGCGCCTGTTGGTTGGATGGGCGTTCCCTCCGGGCTTTTAAAAGGGGTGTGGATAATGCCGATAGGTTTATATTCGATTTTTCGCATGGGATTTTGTGGATTACGGGTCAAATTAGGACCTCATATCACAAATTACGTGATAAAAAGAGAGGAAAAATTCTTCACCTCTGTGTATTATGAATTTTACATATGCTAATGCCCTGACAATCGCCGACCAGGGAGAAAATAGTCTTCTTCTCTCCGTTATCGAAGGCTCGCCATAGCTTCCAGCAATCTCTGCGCATCGCTTTTATTCGGAGTAAGTGGCAGTTGGGCCACTATTCCGAGTCCTTCACTGACCTCATGAAATATTTTCGGTGGAAGAGAGCTTGCAACCGCCAGGTTAATGAACGCATTTTTGAGAATAATTTTTCGGGCAATGTCAATACCCGTTAAACCTTCCACGGTTTCATCGATGATCATCAAATCCGGTGGTATGTTCAACTCTTCATCGAGGGCTGATTGTACGGAATTGGCCCAGTGTATCCGGCATTTTGAATCGACAGACAAACTCTCTGCAAATTCGGAAAAGTTGTCTGTATCGTTGGTGACGATTACAATTTGAATCACGGCATAGCTCTGTTTAACAAAATTTTACCGGTTTTACGGGTTTCGCACCGAATCGGGATTTTATCCTGATTTACCACAGCACGAACCAGGCCCCGCACAACCAGATTGCATGGGTGTGTTGCCACAACATGCGGTGTCTTTAGACCCTGGAAGTATTTGACCTTGTTGTCCGGTTAGCGAACTGGTCGCCGAGATGAGTTTCTCGGTTTGGTGACCTCCGCAATTCGGACACGTCAGTCTATCGTCTTTGGATATCACTAACACTTCACTTGTTTGTCTGCACGAGGTGCAAATTACTTCATAGATCGGCATGATGTCTCCATTTCTTTAAAAACGTATACGCGATAGTTCACTTGGACTTAATTCAGCTTAAAATTGCTTTCCGCCGCCACCACCGCCGCACGTATGCTCCTGGGTGAATTGCGTCAATTTGCCTTCCACCAATAGTGCAACCGCATCCCCTACGGTTTTGGAATTTCCACCAAAATATACCTCAATGCCTACCTGGTTGAATCCCATGAGCGGCCTCATGCCCATGCCGCCGGCAATTAATTTTTTTGCACCCTTTTCAGCTAAGTACTGAACAGGAGCCATACAACCACCCTGTTGATGAGGCACGTTGGGTATGACCTTCACGTCCTGGACCTGGTTGTTTTCTACAGATACCAATGTATAGAGGTCACAGTGACCGAAGTGAGCTCCTAAGGGTGAATCCAGTCCACCCGGGCTTGATGAAGGAATGGCAATAACCGTATTCATTTCTTACTCCTTTCTGCTGGCTTTAAGACCATTTAAAATATTTCCTAACCGAGTTATTTATCGATTAAACTAATCAAAAAATTACGCGGCGATACCGCTAGCCGCAATTTCTTCGATATGCTGCCAAATCTGACGGACCTGATCTGCAAAACCGTTACTCTGATATTCGGTGATCGTTTTACCCGTAACCATGGCTTGGGTGACGACTGGATCGTGAGGCAGACTGCCGAGAATGGTGATGCTGTTTTCAGTGCTGTAGTGTTTTATTTGGTTCGTCATTCTCTGATTTAAATCCGATTTATTGATTATCACACCGGTCGGTATATTGAAATGGCGGCACAAATCAACAACTCTTTCCAGATCGTGACGGCCGGACGGCGTGGGTTCGGTGACAATGGCAGCAAAGGATGCCCCCGAGAGGGAGCTGATGACCGGGCAGCCTATTCCCGGTGGACCGTCTGATAGAATCATAGACAGCTGGTTTTGTTTGGCCACTTCTTTGGCTTTTTCTCTGAGTAAAGCCACCAATTTGCCGGAATTATCTTCGGCCGGAAAAAGGTGGGCATGCACCATCCATCCGAAGCGCGTATCAGATAGATACCATTCCCCGCATTGTTTGATCGGAAAATTGATGGCACCATGCGGACAAAACTCCACACACACCTTACATCCTTCGCATTTTAAAGGGTCAATCTGCGCAAATGAAGTCGCCATTGAAACGGCACCGAATCGGCACATTTCAACACATTGCCTGCAGGCGTCGCATTTTTCGATTACAATCTTGGCTGCATGACCCGAGTAAAATTTCTCTGAGGTTGTTTTCTGCGGTCTTAAAAGCAGATGCAGATCCGGAGCATCCACGTCCAGATCACAGATTACGTGATCTGATGATAAATGGGCAAAAGCGGCGGCCAGCGACGTCTTGCCGGTTCCGCCTTTACCGCTCAGCATGACCATCTCAAACACCGATCGCCTCCTTTGCATGGTTTCTGTAGCGAGTCATGGAATTCATTTTGTCTGCCAGGTCAATGAACACATTTCGAAACTCCGGTGCATATTCCGAAATGATATGTCCATTAGAATAGGCTTCAGCGATGCGGCGATCGTAAGGGATTTCAGCAAGAATGGGTAGGCCGCTATCCGAGCAATAATCGTATAGTGATGAAGAACCTATCCCAGCTCGATTCACGACAACTCCCATTGGTATATCAAGGAGCGCAAACGCTTTGTGAGCAAGCGTTAGATCATACACCCCAAATGGTGTCGGTTCGGTGACGAGAATGATCCCATCGCTGTCCATAACGGCGTTTACTGCCGGACAACTCACACCCGGGGGAGCATCGATAATGACATCGCTATCGCTGTCGACAATCATATTTTCGAGCTTGTCTTTTACCGCTCGCATCAATGGAGGGCTCATGGCCTCTCCGACGCGTAGCTGTCCCATTAAAAAGTTAATTCGGCCTCTGCTGCCCCAGCTAATTTCCCCTAAAACGCGGGATCCGACCGATAGTGCACCTTCAGGGCAAACTGCGATACATCCCCCGCATCCATGGCACATTTCCGGAAATATCAGCAGCACATTGGCCAAGACACTGATGGCTTTAAACTGGCAGATATCTTTGCATTTACCGCAATAGGTGCACTTGCTTTCATCAATGCGAGGAATCTCCATAGTGGCAGTCTGGCTGCCGCTGATCTCCGGTTTTAAAAATAAATGCAGATTGGGTTCTTCGACGTCGAGATCCACCGCGATGATTGGGTTTTTCCAAATCGAGGCCAACGATGCCGACACCGTGGTTTTGCCGGTGCCGCCTTTTCCGCTCGCGATTGCATATTTCATGACCAGTGACCTTGCTTGTTGGGTTGATTGGCCATTTCGATATCACCGGCTTTGTATCGTTCAACGGCTTGACGAACGGTAATATTTTCCAAATTTTGACCGATTTGTATTCCAGTCGCAGCTAGTGCCTGAAATGCTTTTGGTCCCACATATCCGGTTAAGAC
>JASFJP010000415.1:0-4692 GCA_050121225.1 Desulfobacterales bacterium | reverse complement strand
CTTTAAAAGTAAAAATATGTAATAATTCCAATTTGATAAGAATATTGCAATATACCATCTATAGGCAAGAAAACACAAAGAGATACAAAACTAGGTTTGTTTCGTATGTTTAAGTGCACTTTTTTGCAGAATAATCCATCGGCGTAAGAGCCGCGAGAGGCTATATAATAATATCCCTTACTTATCCCCTACCAACGAGTGATTGCCAAATCTGGGAAAATCCATCAATGAAGATTTGTATATCAGATCATAGAAGTCGGATAAGATAGCATATGTTTATGTTTTGTAGCATTAGATAAGATTGCTTGAGAATCACCTTATTGCGGATAAATTTATTAACTATTTTTTATTATTGTATAATAGGGTCGCTAAAAACGTGAAGAGTACAGGATTGTTGCCAGATCCTTTCACCCCAACATATGGTATTGCTATATAAATATGAAAAGCGTGAAATTTTCCAACAATCCACGCTTTCCACCCGTTAGGTTCGTGTTAATAAAGAAAGCTGAGGTCTCCATGCATTTGTCGGTTTTTAATCAGCTTCCGGGCACGTTCCCTGATTTGTGCTACCAGCTCTTCGGTTTGAGGGATGCGTTTTTCTTTCCAGTCTATATTCCGATTATTCACTCGCTTGCCTATTCAGCCTTTTCCACTGGATATTTTGCACCTTTCCAGGCGAAAATCCCGCCGGAATAACGGTAAACATTCCTGTAGCCCAGTTTGACAGCCCAAGCCGCATCGTTGTGACTGCGGGTGCATTTGACAAACCCGCAGTAGACAACGATGGGTTTGTCTTTGTCACTTCCCAAAAGCTTGATAAAATCATCTAGAATTGGGACGATATTAACACTTTTCCGATAGGCTGAGGCGCGAACGGTTACCGCACTGGTAGAAGCGTGATGTTGAAGGGATTACGTGAGCGGCGCAATGGAGATTGTGACTATTCCTTCCGGTCATTTGTTTTGATAGAAGGTATTGCCGTTACTCATGGTTTAATATAGTTCATCTATTCCCCTGTGGTGGTCAGAAGAAAATTAAGCATGGCCTGGCACGACGGTGAGGCGATCCGCAGCTTATTCCGGATCAGGAAAAAGTTTCGAGACATCGAAAGTCCCTTGACCTTCAAAGCTCTGAGGATTCCGGCTTTCAACTCCAAGTCAATGGCTCTTGCTGAGAGGATAGACAGGCCAAGGCCTGATTTGATGCCTTCTTTAACAGCCGTCGATGAGCCGAACCGGGCGGAGACTTGAAGGGCGTTGGTACCGTCCTCACCGGATTTACGTAGATAGGTGTCCAGGATTTTCAAGGTTCCAGAGCCTTCTTCCCGCAGTATGAATGGTGTTTTCCTCAGTTCCTTCAGGGAGACGGCCTTTCGCCGAGTCCACGGGTGCTGAACAGGAATGGCAAGAACCAATTCGTCCTTCCAGAGTTGTTGGCATAAGATGTTTGGATGTGAACTTTTTGATCCGATAACGCCTAATTCGAGTTGTCCCGCCAAAACACGTTTTTCTATGTCACTGCTGTCTGAGATTTTCAGTTTTACCGATAAATATGGATACTTTTTGTTGAATCTACTGATGAGAGCCGGAAGAATGTATTCTCCGGGAATGGTGCTGCCACCCATGGAAATTTCTCCCTGTTCCAGTCCAAGGAATTTTTCCATCTCCAATTGGGCCGTCTCTTTCATTTCCAGAAGAAGGGTGGCATGTTTGTGCAGAAGTTCACCGGCAGCAGTGGGAATCACTTTTCTACCCAGGCGGTCAAGCAGCCGGGTACCAATCTTTTTTTCAAGAGAGGCGATCCTTTCACTTACCGATGCCTGAACCAGAAAAACTGCTTCGGCAGCCTTAGAAAAACTTTCCAGTTCAACAACCTTGCAAAAAATTTCAAGCTCGCGAAAACTGAAATCAATGGTCGACATTTTCGGATTCTTCCTTATTCGGGTGGCTGTTATTTTTCCAAAAGAGATATGGATTGCAACCGATAGTCCTTATTCGGTAAAAATAAGACGGATACCAGATATGGTGGTGTCCGTCTTTCAGCCATCAAATCTGTGATACATTGAGAAAGTCCAAATATCAATTCTCAGGAAATCATTTCAGATATAATACGGATACATGAAACACACCATGTAATCAATCGGCATTTGATTTTTGGTATATTTATGGATCATCGGTGCAGCCTAAGTTCTTGATTAGCCAGACTGCATATTGCATCAAGCAAGGTAATCAATTTTGGCTCGCCTAAAAGTAGGGGTATCGTGCCCTAGTCGAATCCAAGCAATAATTTGATTTTATTTAATATTTGTCCAGCTAATCAAATATGAGCCGCATACCAGATATCGTATGCGGCCTTTTTGATAATCTGGATAGATTCTTTTAATCGACGTTGAGATCTTTACCGACTTATTGGAGGAATTTGAATCTTTAAGCTCAATGACATTTAAAAGACTAAAGATAAACCGGCGTATAATTTTCAATAGAGACATCCAGTTTGTTTATTTGCCGCTTCGCACCGGTAAACCAGAAAGCGAAGCGGTTAAATTTTTGAAAAGAGAATTGCGGAAGAAAAATTGGAAGGGACCATAGCAACACATCTTTTAGAATTCTATAAAAGCTTCAACGTTTGGCCATTCATAAGTTGGACTATACGAAGGTCTCACCGCGGAATAATTTTTCGAAACGAGAGTAGCTTTCAACCAGTCGTTCTCCAAGCGTTCCTGCAAGATGTCTAAAAAAAATAAGGCCGTTGGCGGGGTCTTTATCCAAAATCTTTTGGAGATCGTCTTTGTGAAGTTTGCGCAATGTCGTCTGCACGACGCATTCTGCAGTTGACGAATAAACATCGCGGTTCACGAGACTCGACCACCCAAACGTCTCTCCAGGGCGATTGACCTTGTATACTACATGACCGGTTTCGCCCATTTTTAGATGAACACGGCCCATTAATAAAAGATAGGCGTGGTTTGCAGGATCTCCCTTTCGGAAAAGAATATCTCCCTGCTCGTGTTCTTCCTTTACCGACATGGCCGTAAGTGCTTTCACAAAATCTCTACCTATCCCGCGTGTGAGTTCGGCTTGCTGGATATACATCGCTATTGCTCCTTTACTCCGATTTAAAAGACATAATTGATCAACGTCCTCCTACAGTCTCTTTAAATTTCAAATAGGCTTACACAGCCCATTAACCATGAAATTTTAATACGTTTAATTATCTGTAAAAAATTAAGGCGCCACTAAGTTGGTTTTTGTTTACAGTACCTGCAATTTGGAAAACACGAATTTATTGCAGATACCATCATAGCAGGATATCTGCAATTTCAGCTTATCTTCAATTAGTTGGAGAGACACATTGAATCGTAACGTAGAGCTATGCGTCACTGGCTTGTTCACTAAATTGGCCTTTTTTCGGGGCGGATTGGGTAAAGCACTTCAAACACTTCTTGGCGGACATCTGTTGCCTCATATGCATCTGGTATAGGCTTCGCCAACTCTGTATCACGATACGCGGCCATTGCTTCCTTATTTTCAAAGAAGTAGATTCCGCATATGTCACCACTCGCTGGATCGTGACCAAAGATTTTCTGCAATAAGCCAGGAACTTCTAAGAAGCTGGGTTTTCTTTCTATGATTCGCCGTTCCAGTTCCTCAAACTCGAGATCTGACTTAATACGAACAAATAGAACAACACTCATCTCCTACACCTTATCCTCTAGTTTTGACATTCACCGTATCGTCGAAACATGACGCATAGCGCTGCGGATCACCTTCTGGTGGTATGGATATGCGCATTATTGCTGACTTTAACGCTAAAGCCGCCAGCTGATTCCAGTCAGGTGCGTCCGCCTTGTTAGACAGTCCTCCACCAACGACCTTGATATCGGCCTGACATTCATACACGCTGCGGGATTGATTCCCTTTCTCCGACTTTGGAGCATGCCAATTGTGCGGGATGGGCGGCAAGCATGCTCACGCGGTTGCCCTCGGTGTCGGTGAACGAGACATATTGCCCCACGCCGGGTATCTCCATCGGCTCTCCGAGCACCTTGCCCCCCGCATCTGTAACTTTCCTCACTGATTCTTTAATATCGTCCACCGCGATAACGATGGATGGATGTTGGGAGGGTCAATCGGGCTTTTGCGGGAAAAAGCCGCCGTTGATCGCGCCAGGCTTTCTGGGGACGTTCTCGTCGGTTTCGGTGGTGGTTGCAAGGACATAATTGCCCATATCTTCGCCAAGCATCTGCGTCTGCCAGCCGAATGCTGACTGATAAAACTTCGCCATCCGCTCCCGACTGTCCTAAGGCATCTCAAAGTGAACGACGGGATTCATTATTTTTCCTCCATATTAGTTGCAGTGTGATTCCTGTCTATGCAGCCGTCTAACGGGCCGGGATGAGCTGCAGCCACCATACTTCGAATGCTCAAAAATTTTACGTAAACCGCTCAGCTTTTCCTGTCATCGCCATCCCGTTTGGCAGTTGATTTACTTTTTGCCCGGTGAAAGAACGGCTTTGATGGCCTCTTTGATTTCTTTGGCCAATTCGTGCGGACTTATGTGTCCCCCGGGCACTGTCAAGGTTTCCAAACGCGGTGGTTTGCGAACGTAGTCCTCCTCACCCATTATGGCAAGAGCAGGGACTTTCAGCTTCTCAATTAAATGGGTTGCATCTTCAGGATCCAGAATGACGGC
>JASFJP010000414.1:0-4693 GCA_050121225.1 Desulfobacterales bacterium | reverse complement strand
ATTTCGACAGACGAAGATTAATTCCAATTCTCGATGGCTGTGATACGGCATGCGTTGATTCTCCCACCGTTTACACTTTAATCGCAACATTCCATAAGGAAAAAATCAAATGCCTACAGAACAGGCCTTAGATGATAATCAATTACAAGGGTTGGATTCAGAGTCCCTGCAAATGGTGCTGGATACCATCGGACAGCTCAGAAAAAGGTTGCTGACTAAGGAAAAAATATTGCAATTCGACCGTGAGGAAACCTTTCCCGAAGAGACGATTCGCGCCATGCTGGGTCCGGAGATTGGATTACAGCTTTTAATGATTCCGGAGGCCTACGGTGGTTTGGGTGGTGGTGCCCGCGACAGCTGTGCGGTGACCCGTGAAATGGCCAAAATCTGCTTGGGGATTACCACTGCCTTCTTTGCGATTCAGCTCGGTGCCGATCCTCTTATCGTTGGTGGGACGGAGGAGCAGAAAGCAAAATGGCTTGGCGATATCGCAGAGGGCAATTCGTTGGTTGCATATGCGGTTACCGAACCGGATGCCGGGAGCAATGTCGCCGCTATCAAGACCAAAGCCGAGCCCGTGACCAATGATGCGGGTGAAATTATTGGATATAAGATAAACGGCACCAAACAGTTTATTTCCACCGGTCTGTATGCTGACTTTCTTACCGTTCTGGCCAATACCCCTGAGGGCGCGACTTTTTTCGTAGTAGAAAAAGACACCGAAGGCTTCTTCCCGGGAAAAGGCGAGGAAAAACACGGGATTCGAGCCTCGAACACATCTCCGCTGACTTTCACCGATGCGTTTGTGCCGGTAGAAAATCTGATTGGTGGTATCCCCGGCCAGGGACTCAAACAGGCCAGCAAAGTTTTCGGGTATACGAGATTGATGGTTGCCTCCATGGCCTTAGGCGGTGGCGAAGCCGCGCTCGAGATTGCCATCGACTATGCCAAAGAACGCATTCAGTTTAAAGCCCCTTTATCTGAAAAACAGGGATACACCCATAAGCTGATCATACCTCACGTCGTGCGGCTTGCCGCAGTGGAAGCTTTTATCGAGGAGGTCGCTCAAAGATTGGATTCCGGGGAAAAGGATCTCGAGGTGGAAGGTTCAATCGCGAAGCTGTTTGCCACAGAAACTGCCAATAAAGCGGCCGAAGATGCCATGCAGGCGTTGGGCGGTTATGGATACATTACCGAGTACGAAGTAGAAAAGATCAAAAGAGATGTGCGAATTACTTGCATTTACGAAGGTACCAGTGAGATTCAGCAAAACATTATCAGCATGTTTCGCTGGAAAAAAACCCGCAAATCCAAAGGCGAGTTTTACAAATCCATCAGTGAAGAGATGCTCAGGTTGAATAGCGACGCGGATGATCTTGGATTTAGAGTATACGGGCTTGCGGCCGACGCATTGAATCAAGCCATCACCCTGGCGAATGATCAACGTTTGACCCGGCAGCAGTATATCATGTTTGCTTTGGCAGATATGATGGCGCATGTCGAGGTGGGAGCTAGCCTGGCTCGTAAGGCATCTAAACTCGTTCAAGATGGGAGCTCGGCCGCTGAAAAAACTAAACTCATTTCCAAGCTTTTTGCCAACGAAGTCGCCCAGGTTATCTCCCAAGGCATCTTGAAAATCGTAATGGGATGCGGGGCATGTGATCTAAATATGACCAATAATTTTATGCAGAGAATTGCCTTTACCGAGCTTACGGCAAGCTGCCAAAATATTGTCAATGACATGGATCAGCTCGCCGACATCGTATTTGAGAGGTAATCATGGCGGATGCGGACAAAAAAACCATTTTGGTTACAGGCGGTTCACGGGGTATCGGCAGGGCCATTTGCCTGGCGTTTGCCGGTGCTGGAAACCAGATTTACTTCAACTACGCTGCGGCGGCTGAAGCTGCTGCTGAAACTGAAAGACTGGCAGCTGCTGCCGGTGGCACTGCATGCGGTATGCAGGTAAATGTGGCCTCCGAAAAAGATGTCGCAGAGTTTGCCGTGCGTGCAGTGGAGCAAACCGGACGAATTGATGTGTTAGTCAACAATGCCGGTATCACTCGCGACGGTTTGATTGTCCGCATGAAGGAAGCTGACTGGGATGACGTTCTCGATACCAATCTAAAAGGGGCGTTTAATTGTATCAAAGCGGTTTCCAAAACGATGATTAAACAGCGGTCCGGCCGTATCATTAACGTTGCATCCATCGTAGGCGTTAGTGGTAATCCGGGACAGGCGAATTACGTGGCCTCAAAGGCCGGTATTATCGGACTCGCCAAAGCGGTTGCCAAAGAATTGGCACCCCGCAATATTACGGTCAATGTGGTTGCGCCTGGCTTTATTGAAACGGATATGACCGCATCCTTTGATGATAAGGTCAAAGAGATGATGATTTCCCAGATCCCTTTAGGTCGCGCGGGAACATCTGAAGACATTGCCGCGGTGGTGAAGTTTCTGGCATCCGACGACGCGTCCTATATAACAGGCCAGGTTATACATGTGAGTGGAGGTATGTACATGTAAAACTAAATTCAAAACTTCATTTTAATTTTTTCACGATTTGACTGATAAAGGAGGTAAAGCTGATGTCTGTCGAGGATAAAGTAAAAAAGATCATTGCTGAAAAACTAAGTGTCGATCTGGAAGAAGTTGTTCCTGATGCTTCTTTTGTGGATGACCTGGGCGCGGATTCCCTCGATCTAGTTGAATTAATTATGTCCATGGAAGAAGAATTTGATGTGGACATATCCGATGAAGACGCGGAAAAAATTGCTACCGTCCAGGATGCAATCGACTATATTAATGCTAATTAGAAACTCATTCATGCCCGTTTTAATTAATGGATCGGCACTAACTAGACGCTGAGAGGTACCATACGAGATTATTTTATCGACGGTTTTATGGTTGCCAGCATTTGTTGCCATTGCTCGGCTTGTCCTGTCGAAATCCCGCCCTGACGGGCAGCCGTCGGTCGATAGGGATTTTGTAGGATGAAGATAGCGGTTAGCTGATAAATCAAAAGAGCTGAGTCATCGAGGATCGCGTATCGAACTTTAAAATATCATGGATCTGGAAGTTCAAGTGGGGGGTCTTTTGAACAATCGGGTTGTAGTTACAGGTTTGGGACTTGTTACGCCTTTAGGGGTCGGTGTTGGGCATACCTGGGAGGCACTATGTGCCGGGAAATCGGGGGTTGCAGAAATAACTCGATTTGATGCATCTGCCTTTCAGACCCGAATTGCGGCTGAGGTTAAGGATTTCCATCCTGAAGATTTTCTTTCAAGAAAAGAAGCCAAGCGATTAGAGCTATTTATCGCGTTTGCAGTAGCGGCAACCCGTATGGCTCTTGAGGATGCCCAGCTGACTATCGATAGCTCCAATGAATCCAAAATTGGAGTTATCACTGGATGCGGATTGGGCGGATTGAGTTTTATGGAAGACACCGTTCTGCAAGTTTCCCAGCGAGGCCCGAAGCGAGTTAGTCCATTTTTCATTCCGATGATGTTGGGCAATATGGTGCCTGGTGTGATTTCAATATATTTCGGAGCCAAGGGACCGAACTCTTCGCTTGCCACGGCATGTGCCGCCGGTGCCCATGCGGTGGGTAATTCTTATAGACTCATTCAAAGCGGAAAAGCGGATGCGATGATTACCGGCGGTACCGAAGCTGTAATAAGCCCAACCTGCATTGGCGGATTTAATTCAATGAAAGCCTTGTCCACGCGTAATGATGACCCCCAAAGAGCTTCACGTCCTTTTGACCGCGACCGTGACGGCTTTGTGCCAGGAGAAGGCAGTGGAATTGTAATCCTGGAAGCTCTCGACCATGCCCTTGAAAGAGGAGCAAATATCTATGCGGAGCTTACAGGCTTTGGTATGAGCGGAGACGGCTACCACATTACGTCGCCGCCGCCGGATGGCAGTGGCGCTGTGCGGTGTATGCAGGCAGCGCTTGACGATGCCGGACTCGGCGGCAATCAAATTGACTACATCAATGCTCATGGGACCTCCACAAAGCTGAATGACCTCTATGAGACGCGCGCAATCAAAGCGGTTTTCAATGAGCATTCGCCCTCCATGGCTGTTAGCTCAACCAAATCAATGACGGGTCATTTGCTTGGTGGAGCCGGCGGTATCGAGACCGTTTTTACGGCCCTGACGGTACACGAAGACATTATTCCTCCGACCATCAATTTTGAAAATCAGGATGACGAGTGCGATCTGGATTATGTACCGAATGTGGCCCGCAAAACCCGAGTCCTAAATGCCATGACCAACTCCTTTGGCTTCGGTGGTACCAATGCAGCCTTGATTTTGTCGAAGTACAGCGGATAGAGGCGGGTTTATCCCATTCACTCGTTCGTGTTAAAAAGCGAATCACGCTGAAGACGTGATCTAAAGCCAGCAGAATATCGAATGACGAATATCGAATAATGAATGTCCAAGGATGGAATCGCTGCGCTCAGTCTTTTTCTACAATAGACAGAATCCATTCCTTCGATGTTCGATGTTGGATGTTCGACGTTCATCAGTTTCTTTTTCGATCAGACTGGACGCTCGCGGCTAGGCGGTGCGCGTGCGCAAACGCTTTGGCGGACGCAGATATGAATCAGAATTTGCTACTGATCTTTTGGCGTCTGTTTATTCTATCCATGCCCCCACATCATACTGTTTAACCGGATAATCTCGA
>JASFJP010000413.1:0-4700 GCA_050121225.1 Desulfobacterales bacterium | reverse complement strand
GCGATACTATCAAGCAAGGCTTTCAGGGTATCCTCTGAGCTTTTATCGATCCAGTGAAGGTCTTCAATGCCCATGATTAATGGTCTTATCTGCGAAGCCTTAATCGTGCTTCGATTTAATGCCTCAGTTATCCGATCCTTTCTTGCCTCTGGACTCAAAGAAATAGGGTCGACACCACTATCCTTAACTGATAAAAGTTCCAAAAAATACGGCAGCGTTGAAGCTTCATCAACACCCAGTGCTTTTAGACCCCGTTTGAGTTTGGCTCTGATCTCAACATCGTCATCGTCCGCCATAAGATCGAAATTGGATTTCACAATATCGATGACCGGATGATAGGCTACGCCTTTGCTGTAAGAGAGACATTTGCCTTCCTGAAAGATCACATCTTCGTTGGCTACGGCCTTTCTAAACTCATAAAGCAGTCTGGATTTGCCAACCCCGGCTTCTGATACAATCGAACACGCTTGACCTCTGCATGTCTTTGACCTCTCAAATCCATCCAACAAAATCTCAAGCTCTCGATCCCTTCCGACAAATTGAGTCAGGCCCCTTTCAGCACTGACATCAAAGCGTGTTCTGCTGGTGCTAGGGGCTATCACTCGATAGGCTTCCACAGATATCGCTTTGCCCTTGACCGTATATTCACCCAAAGCCTCAAACCGAAAAAGCCCTTCGGTGAGTTTATAGGTATCCTCCGAAACATAGGTGCTGCCCGGTACTGCCAATCCTTCTATACGCGACGCCAGATTGACCGTGTCGCCCACGGCCTTGAACTCCACCCGGAGGTCATTGCCCAAGGAACCTACAACCACCGGGCCGGTGTGAATGCCGATGCGCATTTTAATGGGGGGGATATTTCGTTTTTCCTGCCTTATTTTGTCACTGAACTTTGTCATCTCCCGGTGGATAGCATAGGCAGATCTAATCGCCCTTTGGGGTGCGTCTTCCAGCGCAATCGGTGCACCGAAAAGTGCCATGATCCCATCCCCGGTAAACTCATTGACTGTCCCTTCATAGTCGTGAACTTTGTGAATCAGGATTTCGTATACTCGGTCCATGATGGAATAGACTTCCTCAGGATCGATCTTTTCGGAGATACCGGTGAATCCTTCCATGTCGCAAAACATCACGGTGACTTGCTTGCGTTCGCCTTCGATTTTATCTCTTTGGGAAAGGATTTTTTCGGCAATGCCTTTGGGGAGGTACTTTTGAATTTTACCAAATTTTTCTTCGAGGGTAAGTTCTTTTATCGGGGGTCTTTCGGAGGGGAGAGTCAGATTGTGGCCGCACTCATTGCAGAATTTGCTGCCGGGTGGATTTGATTTTCCACATTCGGGGCAAGATTTTTCTAATTTGTTTCCGCATTCATTGCAAAATTTGGCTTCTTCCGGATTCTCAAATTCGCATTTAGGGCATTTCATTTTTCCCCCATTAACATACCGTTAATAATGAAAAGGTTCGATGCCTCTGACAATCGGACAATGAAAGTGCAACAGGAAGCTTAACTATCCTTTTCAATGTGAGAGTGCAGGTTCAATTTGGAACAATCGCGGATTTTGAGCTCAGAGTCGCTCCAGGTGAGGTCAAGAGTCGGATGCGCTTCAGGATGTGTGAAGAGTATCTCTTAGCAGAACAGTAGGCCCTGCCGAGAGGGAGGTCAGCAAACTTTGAGAGTCATTTACCCTCCTTATGAAGTTAGAGGTGATAGTTTTGAAAAAAGGGGAATACTGGTGGGACTTCGATCTTTATTGATTACATATAATTACACGCTAGTTCTGTCAAGACATTTGTATTTTGACAATTGCACCGCAGGCAGTGGCTTGCTGCACAATCATAAAATTGCAGGTACTTTGCCATTATGTCGGTTTCCTTAATAATTCAAGTATGGCAAACTTGGAAAAATCAAAAGTTTCACAGCAGATTCCATAACCCCGGTATGCTGAATAACCAAGAAAATTAATCGAGAGTGACCGGGTAACCTCTCGCCGTATTCTTACAATCTCATCATCTTTGGCATGGGTTTTAGATTTAATTTTTTTGTTTTGCAGACGCATTTAGCGACAGATATTTTCCCTCATAGACAAAACCGGACATCAATCAATTTCGTAACAATCAACTATTTCACCGAAATACAATGTGTGGTAATCTTTTTCCGGATAGAGCGCTGTATCATAGTCCTTATTTAGGTATGCCGGATCCATAGCAGATTTATATACGATCTTGCATTCGTAGTGATGCCCGGGCACTTTGATGATCGGCGTGACAACCTTTTGGCTGTCTGAGATCTGGAGATTGCACTCCTCGAATTTATTGTAGTCGCGCCCAGATTTAGTACCGCAGAACATTATTTCCTTTTTCATATCCGATGAGGGGATCGAAACGGTAAAATCTTCAGCCGTTTCAATGATAGTGAAAGTGTGCCGGGAGAGCCGCACGGCGACCATCATGATGGGCTTTCTCCAGACATAACCTATGGTCGCCCACCCTATGGTCATGGTATTGATGGCTTTACCTGATTTCACGGTCAGAAATACTCCCTTTTGGATCTGTGTCATTGCCTTTTGTGCCACTGCCATGTAGTCAATGCGTTTCATTGCAATCTCCTTTTTGATTATCTTTCACCGTTATTTTGATAAACCTTGAGAACTTGTCGGTTACTTGCCTAAAATGTATTAAACCCCAATTGAGCATAAACAAAATGGGATAGTTTTTTATCTTACTGACATAACGATCAATATTCAAATTATAGACACAGCATTATAATTGCTCTATCGGTGAGTTGTTGATATCCATTTTAAATCCCATTTTGTTTACCCTGCGGGAAAGCCGATGCCACCCCATCTCCTGCGTTGCCAAGGGATTGCGGTCCCGCGGACTCGCGGGACAACTTCACCCTTGGACGCCTTGAAGCTGGGGCACCCTCGACTTTCGCTCATATAGGGTTAAAGAGATTTGAAGATCAAACCTTATCTCCCCCCATTTAACCTATCCCGCAACCTTCCCGAACACTCAAAAGACACAACCCTTTTGGGCACCAGTATCATTTCCTCTCCAGATTATGGATTACATCCTCTGCGCTCTAGTTTCTCCTGAATCAATTTTATTATGGTCAACTTATTTTTGCCCTGCTTTCTTTCATAGCAAATATCATCCATTAATTTTTTAATAATATGAATTCCGAGCCCCCCGATTTTGGCATTATCAACATCAACGGGGATTTCCGGATCTTTTTCGAGTGGATTAAAAGGTATCCCGTCGTCTTCAATACTTATAATCAATAAATTGCTATCTGCATTAAATGTGAATTTAATTCTATGCTCCAAATCGTCTTTAAAGCCATATGAGACTATATTTGTTAACAGTTCATCTAGGCAGATATTTATCTGTGATATGCAATCGTCCGATAGTCCGGTGGCTTCACCCCAATTTTTTAAATGCTGGTGTAAGGCTTTTAGCTCGGATAGATCATTTTTAAGTTCAAATGTATATTTTTGTGTTCCCATAAATTGTCTTTACTCCGGTTGCTTGATGCCTGGATCAATCAAAGCAGTTTGGTAATCATCGATCGGTTATACCGTTCAGTTCAAACTAAAAAGCCTTTAGAGCGTCGTCCATGGTGGCAACTATTGGCAAGAGGGAGCCAATCCCGGCAATTTCAAATACTTCCTTAACATAGTATCGCATGCAGCAGAGCATGATCTTTCCGTCTTCGCGTTTGATGGCTTTGGTGCCCCTCAATATCACACGTAAACCTTCACTTGAGATGTAATTGAGATCCTTAAAGTCGACAATCATTCTTTTTGATCCGTCCGAAATCGCCTGAAAAAGTTTTTGCTCGAACCCCTGGGCGGTATTTGAATCCAGACGCCCTTTGAGTCGATAGATATTGATGTCATCTTGGATTTCTTCGATTATTTCCACTGTCTGCAATCCCTATCTTTTCGGTGCCTTTCCATGGTCATACCGTTAATCTGATAAAATACGCCAACCCTTACCAAAGATTTAATTCATTCCGAATGTATTCACCGATAGTCGTATGAAGGATGCTTAATACAACCTCGGCCGTGTTTGCAATGGTGATCTTATCTTTGAAGGATAATTTTATGTTAGATTAAGTTGAAATATAAACAACCAAAAAGGCATTCGATCAATTTCAACCCCAATTCATGGGAACAGGCGAACCAGAAGTACGATATTAATTTTGTTCGGAAAAAATGGCAGATGATTCCAAGGCGAGTGTTCAAAAAATTAAGGGGTTCAGAATCAAGCCTCACTAACAGTATGCACTGCAATCTCTCTAAAAAAAGTTGGGCCTAGCAACGACACCAGACCCAACTGTTAAAGTGAACGGTCGAGACACAAGTGTCATCACAACTTCGGTGATGAAGGCGGAGAACAATGAGTATCCGCCGGGCGAGTGTTGCCGTAAACATATATACCCCCTATTCTACGCGACGTTATTCTTCCCGCATCGGTAACGGGATTTCGATGCGATTTGTCGTACCATCTTGGACATAGTCCAAGACCAGAGCCGTTGGCTTCGTGATATTCGGCAAGAAAGCACTGCCTTCCACCATACCAGCAGGAGCAAGCTCGACATTTTTTAGCAAGCGCAACATTTTGGTAGCAAGCTACAAAATCGGGTATCCCATAAAATTGATTACCTTAAATTCCGCACCTGGAATGGATTCAGCCGC
>JASFJP010000412.1:0-4713 GCA_050121225.1 Desulfobacterales bacterium | reverse complement strand
AATGCGCCAGAATTGATCGGAGTCCAGCTCTACGGTTAATTGCTGAATAGCTTTTTTAATCAATGATTCACCCTCACGGGTCTTAACCACCGTGTATTTATCTTCGGCTTTGAAATAGAATATATCATCGACTGAGATCAGCCTCACCTCTTCGCCCTGCCGCACCTTTATCCATTTCAAATATCCGGAAGCCGGTCTATCTTTCAGGGCAGCGAAAAGCCGATCCATGCTTTGCGCCAGATCGAGGGATGAAATAGAGCCACCAGATATTTGCTTTTTCAATCTTTTGATGGTTTTTTGGAGCCTATGGTCCGTAACCGGCTTTAGGATATAGTCGACGGCTTCGTTTTCAAAGGCCTCGATGGCATAGTGATCGTAGGCGGTGATAAAAACAATTCGGCAGCCGCCGCTGATTTTTTGGGCGACTTCAATACCCGACATTCCTGGCATTTTGATATCAAGGAAGGCAATCTCCGGCCGCAATGTTTCAATCAATTTCAATGCCTGGATGCCGTTTTCCGCTTCTGCGCGTATGATAAGCTCCGGCCAGAATTCTGCCAGCTTTGACTTTAAATAGATTCTGAGCTGCGCTTCATCATCGGCAATGACGGCTTCAGGCTCTGCCATGCGGCACCTCAATGATCGCTTTTACACCGTGCGGCTGGTTTTCATTTAGAATTAAACGACCGCTTTCACCATACAAGGCATGCAGCCGTTCCCGGATGTTCGCCAATCCCACACCGGATTCTCGCTTCTCTTTGAAACCCATTCCGTTGTCTACGACCTCCAATCGAAGAATTCCATCTTTTTCAGTGCCGCTGATTAAGATTTCCCCGCCGTCCATCGTCGGTTCCAGACCGTGCTTAACGGCGTTTTCCACCAATGGCTGGATCAACATGGAGGGTAAGGTGATTGTTTTTAAGTTTTCAGACAGATCGATTTTATAGTTCAATCTGTCGCCCATCCGAACTTTTAAAATGCTAAGATAGGCTTGGATCATTTCCATTTCCTGTCCCAGCGTTGCGTGCGCTTGCCTGATTTTTGATAGCGAGCCGCGCAGGTATTGAATAAAATCAATCAGCATGGATTTACCCTGCACCGGATTGGTATCCAAAAGACTTAGAACATTTGAAAGCGTATTGAATAAAAAGTGCGGCTCGATCTGAGCTCGAAGAAGTTTTAAATTTGCTTCCGCGGCTTTTTTTTCACTGGTGAGTCTTTTTATTTTCTCCTCCTGGATGCGGGCCTGTGACTCCGCAATTTGCTCCCGGGAACTGAAAAAATAAGTAATTATGGAACCAAACATCACTCCGAGAAACAGCAGTTGAATGAGGCTGTGTCTTTCAAAAAGCATATCAGGGCTCAATCCCGATGCGGCGGAGCCGATATATGATCCGCCGATGCTCCCGATAGTCAGCGCCGCCGCCACCAAAATGGCCTTGAGGACCGGACCGGCGGTTTCAAAAAAGCGATGAGCAACCAAAACACAGCTGCAAATAGACAATCCAATACACTGCGAAATGGTAAAGTTGATCAGAAAGCCTTGCCCGAACTTAATCACCGTCAAAAAAATCGCAATAATAGTGTCAAAGACCAGTGTGTAGAAAAGAACCTTGAGGACTGATTTGAAAGTAATTTTATGAGAAACTGGATGCATACGAAACCCAACACAATCGATCGAGCTCAACCCAACCTACCCGAAATCAGGGCTTTTCATTCAGGTATTAGGTGAGATCTTTTTTACCCTGTCATATCCGGAATGACAAATAGAAATTATTTTTCACACATCCTGAATTGTGCCCTGCGGTGCCTTTTTTTCATCCGCCGATCAAACGCCTTACTCGCGGGAAAATAAAGGGCTTTGAAGTGAAATGCCAACCCAATTCCCCAGCCAAGAACCGACCACTGAAACCACCACGGACCCGGAGTAAAGTTATTAATCAGCAGCAACGCTGCGTTTACAATGAAATAGCTCCACAAATGAGAATAAAATCCGACCTTACGGCGTTTCAACCGGGCCTGACGGATTTTCTCCTTCTCGTACTCCCGCCGCTCCTGCTCAATTGCAGTCTGGAGGATTTGAGAATCAATTCCGATTTTCCATGCGGTCTCGATCAGGTCCTGATGGCTGATCGTATCCGCCTGCGTTAGTTTAAGGGCCCGCCGAATGATGCGGTTGACCTCGTCCTGAGTGTATTGTTGCGATGTGAATTCTTCTATAATGAAAAACCTTTTATTTAATAACTAAATTAAGATCCTTCAAACCATAAAGCTTTTAACGTTGAACCTCTGTGAACCCTGAACTCTGAACCCCTGAACATCAGCTTCCCCAGTCTTCCATCAACGCCTGAAATGCACCTTGACCTGCCCGGAAAACACCGGCATAACCACCGCCCGGATCGCCCCAGGCACTGGATAGATAAAGTCCTTTAACCGGGGTTCTGTTTTTGATGCGGTTCATATAGGCATTGTCCATGGATTGTTCAAATCCATAAATGGCCCCATCGGTGTTTCCGGTGTATCGCCAGTTGGTCAACGGAGTGCCGGTTTCTTTGATCTCTATCATTGAGGAGAGTCCGGGTATGAGTTCCTTTTCGGCGCGTTGAATAAGAATATCTGTCCAACAGGCTTTTTCTTTATTGTAAGCTGTTTTGCGGCCGCTTTTGTATTCCGTTTCAAACTTGCGCCAGGGCTCGTAACCGCAAAGAAAAATAAGCTGCAGGGTGGTTGTTCCCGGCTGAGAATACCCCTCAAAAATATTATCGTAAACCGCCACCCCAAAGGAACCTTTTGCAATCTCACCTTGCAGACAGGATTGATAATCTGCCTCAGGGCTTCGACCTGAAGACACATGGGTGCTAAATCCCTTGATCTTGCCCCTGAGGTCACGTTTCAAGCCAAGCCACACGACAAACGAGGAGATACTGGGCTTATATCCTTCTAATTTTGAGACATAATCCCGGGGGAGTTCGTCACTGGACAACAGTTGTTTGAAGGTTGCCATAGCACTGGCATTGCTGACCACGGCTCGTGCAGGTATTATTTCTCCGCCTTCTTTTTCAACACCCTCTACCACCCCGTTTTTGACCCGTATTCTGCTGACCGGTGTATCATAGAGAATTTTTCCACCGTGACGTTCAATGACTTCGGCAATAGCATCACTTAAATCCTGAGAACGCTGCTTAATATAGTAGGATCCGTTCTTGAGATAACCCCCGGTGGCATTGGCATAGTAAAACCCGGAAAGCCTGGAAGGCGGCAAACCGTAATACCCCCAGAGACCGGCCAGGACATTGTACAATTCAGGATTTTTGACATAATCGCTTATGAGATCTGCAAGGGTTTTGTTGCGCACATTCCACATCTTGCGATATTGCAACGGAAATAACAGCTTAAAGAACTTGCCCCGGTTGCGGCTGAGCGTATCGACCTCATCGGCAATGCCGAGCATTTCTTCCACAAAACCGCGAATTCCCACAGCTTCGTCCGGAAAATACTGGGCCAGGGTCTGAACGTACGCCTCCGGGTCCTTTTGGGGCACTGTAATGTCCAAATTCGGTGTTTTCAACCGGTACACTTCGGGTAATTCTACCAGTTCTAGTTTGTCCAATACCTCTATTTCTTTTAAAATTCTGGCTGCACCGTTATTATTGATGGAAGTTCCATGTAGCGATACTTCGAATGAAAATTTTCCTCCGTCCCGATCAAAGGAAGTGGCGTAACCTCCAGGAATGCTGTGTTGCTCAACTACGGTGACGGGTATGCCCTCCTTGGCCAGATAGGCCCCGCAGACCAGTCCTCCCAAACCGGCTCCGATGATAACAGTGGGATATTCGCTTTTAGGACCCATTTTGGCAGCAAAGGCTGATATACCTTTCCAATCCAACGCCACTGCGGCGGCTGTCATGGCTGAAATCGTTAAGAACGATCGTCTTGAGATTGATTTGCTCGACATTTTCGGCCTCCCTTCGTTTGGTAATAAACGCATTAAGTATTGTGATGTAAGTTTAATTAAAAAAAAGGTTCAATGCGATGAAAAGGCGATGAAATGTAAAAAAAGGCGGACAAAATGTCTATAAAGCAGACAAATCGAAGCTGGGTTGAGATAGCGGTAATTGCTTCTATGTGTTATTAGAATGTGGGAGCGGCTTTTAGCCGCGATCTTCAAGCTGACATTTTTTATGGTCCAAAGCCGACAGAATAGTTTGAAAATGGATGTCCACGATATCTTTAATGTTGGGTGCATAGCCCCCGCCCATGGTGACGGCCACCGGAAAGCCGTTTTGGTGGCAATGTTTAAAAACAAGGTGATCTCGCTTTCTTAGGCCTTCTTTCGTCAATGATAAGCGGCCGAATCGGTCATCCAGGTATGGATCAGCACCGGCCAGGTAAATTACAAGATCGGCTTTGAAGGTTTGCATGGACGCAGCGAGACCCTTCTCAAGAGCATCTAGATAGGCAGCATCATCTGTGTCATCGTCCAGTTCAATATCCAGATCACCGGTTTCTTTGTGATAGGGGAAATTATTTTTGCCGTGGATCGAAAATGCGAAAATTGTAGGATCCGTTTTGACAATGGCAGCTGTACCGTTTCCTTGGTGAACATCACAGTCGATTATCAACACTCTTTTGATGAGATCTTCCGCCTGCAGCGTCCGTGACGCAATGACGCTGTCGTTCAACCAGCAATACCCCTGTCCTTGATCGCTGAAG
>JASFJP010000411.1:0-4721 GCA_050121225.1 Desulfobacterales bacterium | reverse complement strand
CAAATAGGAATTATGCGGCCGGATGATTCCGTCTATCTTTCACCTGGTAATGAGATGTAAAAACAAAGCGTTACCAAATTCGTGTCATAAATTAATTTATAGGCTTGCTTTGAAACAGGTTTAATGGTGAACTACACGATAGCTCGCTGATTTATATCCTTTTATTTTTTGGATATGAAATGTTAGAATACGGCTCTCATAATTTTCTACAAACTCCTTAAGTTTCTGTTTTGCCTGTTGGAACTTATCGCTCTGCAAGTTGTGTATTAGGTTGTAGGTATCCTTCGCTCGGCCTTCGCAGATAATACTGGGGCCATCGCCTATCAGGACTTCCCATTCTCTGGCGACGGATATGCCCATTTCTTCGAGAGTTGGATAAAACTCGTTTATGACATAGCGGCCGTATTCCTTTTTATCACCGATTAAATCCCACATCTGGTTAAACTTGACGGTATCTTCGCGAATATCGGTGGAATAGGAGTCCTTTTTGCCGGTTTTGACCAGAACTTTGGTTTTATATTTTTTTACATAATTGAGCAGATCGGCCTTTAATTCCTTATATTTTTTATTCTGCAATGCTTTTTCAATAATCTCTAAGTCGCTGCTTACGCATTCAAACATAATTTCGCTGTAAGCGCCCACCAGCACCGACCACCCGGCCATGGTGTGCATGCCTAATTGATTGATCCCCGGAATAAACTTTTTTAAGATAAAGTTATGATATTCTTCGGTTTTACTAGGAATAACGGTCCAATATTGATTAAGTTTGACTGGCATGCTTAACCCTCCATAAATCATAAAAACAAAATATTGCGTTCATTTTAGATTTTGAACACATATGAGCATTTTTCAAGGGTGCCGATTTTTAATCATAATCCTTTTCAGAAGTCAACCCTCTTGAGGTTATAGTGATTTTAGGGTCTTAAGGGTGATCCTTTAAGGGTTAAATCTCTCTGGATACGGAGAGCCATAGGTACCAGAAGCTGGATGTCGATCGTCTCTCCGCACCTTAAATCTTCGCGGCCTTCCGGTATGATAATAAGTGCTTCTTTTCTGGCCATGGATTGCAGCCCGCTTTTTAATCTGGCCGGGTAAACGAAGAGTTGATCATTACGTTTGTCTATGCGGGCATGAACAAAGTCGGTCCAGTCTTTTTTCCCGACCACGGTTTCAGACAACCGGGCGGAAGTCAACGGAAAGACCACCGGGGATTCGCCTTTCATTTTCAATAGGGCAGGCATAGCCAATTGAATAAACGCCATTTCATTGGAGGGGGGTCCTCCGGGCAGACAAAAAAAAGGTTTTTGGTCCAGCAGGCCGAATGCCACCGGTTTTCCGGGTCCCATGCGAACGCGGTGGTAGATACCCTGCCATTGCAAACTTTTTGCAACATCAATAATCAGATCTCGCTCACTGCCCCAGGCGCCGCCGCTGGTTAAAAAAACATCTACCTCGGAGAAATGCTTTGTTATGGCTTTTTTAATTTTTTCCCTGCGATCAGGCACAAGCTCCGCCGTATACTGTAATCCCAAAATAGAGAGCCAGGCACAAATTTCTACCATATTACTAGCATACAGCTTGCCTTTGCTCATGGGAGCTCCGGGCAGCAATACTTCATCGCCGGTGGCAATCACCGCTACCTTCGGTGATTTATAAACCGGAGCGCTGTCCAGACCGGATGCTGCCAGAAGGCCGATCAGCGCTGGGACCAGTTTCTGATTGGTCACGGCGACCGTCTCTGCCCGGCTGATATCCTTTCCCCGCGCATGGACATTACGGCCTGAATCGGCCGTGTTGTAAGCGATAATTTTATCCTCAGTCTGATGACAAAATTCCTCCGATAAAACAGCATCGGCACCTTCTGGCAGGGGAGCGCCGGTGGTGATGCGAACGGTCTGTCCTTTTCTGATCTTCACTTCGGAGGTCTCGCCGGCCACAAGAGTTCCGATAACCTTTAAGATGACGGGATTTTCCTTGCTTGCTCCGACCAGATCCAGGGAATGGACAGCATAACCATCTTTTCGGGAGCTGCTGATCGATGGGCAGTCAACAAGAGAAGTGATATTTTCAGCGAGAATTCTACCGGTCAACCGGCTTAAAGGAAGGATTTCGGTGGGACCCACATCTACATTGGCCAGGGTAAGTTCCAGAGCTTCACTAAAACCGATGAAAGTTTTCATTTTGAAACGCCTGATTGTTCAATGATTTGGATCTCATCCCCATAGTGAATGGTGCCTTCCTGCAAAACTTTTGCAAAAACGCCTTCCCGCGGCATAATGCAGTCCCCGGCTTTATAGTAAATGGCACATTTGTTATGACACTCTTTGCCGATTTGAGTGATTTCCACCAGAACATTACCCCCCAGGCGCACATGGGTGCCGACGGGCACTGTTTTCCAATCAATGCCCGTGGTGGCAATGTTTTCAGCAAAATCACCAAATGTGACGTCCAAACCTTGCGCCCTGGCCTGTTCAATGCTTTCAGATGGCAGAAAGCTCACCTGACGGTGCCATTTTCCGGCGTGAGCATCGCCTTCAAGACCATGATCTTTAGATACAAATGCCGCATCCACCGGGGTTTTGCGTGTTCCTTTTTTTTTGCTAATGGCTATTGATACAATCTTCATTTTTCCTCTTTTCGTTTCCGACTAGAAATATCCCATACGTTGCCCGTAGATTCGGCAATGCCTTAATTTTTTTACCATATCTATTCTCCGCCTGGGTATTAATGGCAACCTCTTTTAATATATTGAAGCCGACTTCGCGGATAAACTTCCTGAAATCTTTGATAGTAATAACCCGAATGTTAGGCGTGTTGTACCATTGAAAGGGTAATTGTCTGGTAATCGGAGCATATCCGGAAAGCAGCAGTTGCAGCCGAATTCTCCAATGACTGAAATTGGGAAAACTGACAATTCCTTTTTTACCAATTCGCAACATGGAACGAATCAAGGTATCGGGTTCATAAACTTGCTGCAGCGTTTGACTTAGGATGACATAATCAAAGGTATCTTCCGGGTAATCAAGAACTTCGTCGTTGATATCGCCTTGTAAAACCGATAATCCCTTTGCAATGCAATCTGCGACTTTGCTCTCATTACGCTCGATGCCGTTACCCGTGACCTGCTTTTGATTGATTAAATATTTTAGCAGATTCCCCTCTCCGCAGCCGAGATCAATAACCCGGGATCCCGGTGCAATCCAGCTTGCAATAATCTGAAGATCATAGCGTAATGTGTTGTTTTTAGATTTCGTTGGACACACGTTCGAGAAAACCTTTGATCAAATTTGACAGTCGATCGTTGGGTATTAGAAATGCATCATGACCCCACTCGGCTTCAATCTCAACGAAACTCACATCTAACCCGTTTTTTTTCATAGCTTTTACCATGGCTCGAGATTGGTATGTCGGATACAGCCAATCGGACGTAAACGATATGACTAAGAATTTAGCCCATGTTTTTGAAAAGGCTTTGACATCAGATCCCTCACCATGCTGTTTTCCCAGGTCATAGTAATCGGCGGCTTTTGTGATATATAAAAACGAATTGGCGTCAAAGCGTTCTACAAATTTTTTACCTTGGTAGCGAAGATAACTTTCCACCTGGAAATCTGCGTCGAAGTTAAAGGAAAAGTCGCTTTTATCCTGTAACCGACGCCCGAATTTCAGGCGCATGGATTCATCCGACAAGTAGGTGATGTGACCGATCATACGCGCTACTGCCAGACCGTGGTTCGGTTTCGGACCGAAGTAATAGGCGCCTTCGTTCCATTTAGGATCGGCCATGATGGCTTGCCGAGCCACCTCGTTAAATGCAATGGCCAAAGCAGAGTGTCGGGTGGTAGAGGCAAGCGGAATAGCGGACCGCACCTTTTCCGGGTAGCTTACACACCACTCCAGAACCTGCATGCCGCCAATGGATCCCCCGACAACAGCCAGAATATTTTCGATTCCCAGATGATCCATCAGAGCTTTTTGGGCTTTAACCATGTCTCCGATCGTAACTACCGGAAACTCAAGACCATAGGGCAAAACGGTTTGCGGGTTTATGGTGCAGGGGCCGGTTGATCCCATGCAGCTGCCGATAATGTTGGAGCAAACCACGAAATATTTATTTGTATCAATACCTTTGCCGGGACCGACCATGTTGTCCCACCAACCGGGTTTTGGGTCGTCCGGTTTATAGTAACCGGCCACATGGGAGTCACCGGACAAGGCGTGCAAAATAAAAACGACATTGCTTTTGTCTTGATTTAGTCTGCCGTAGGTTTCATACGCCAGGGTTATCGGTCCCAATTTCGCTCCACTTTCAAGAACGATTTCATTCGGGGGTTCAGCAAACGTATAGTGTTTCTTTTCAACTATTCCCACCGAAATCTGGTCTTTGTCATGTTCGATGTATTCGCTCATACCCTAATACCATTAGACTTTCGCAAACGCTTGCTCCAAGTCGTTCACAATATCGTCAATATGTTCGAGACCAATGGACAAGCGGACAAGATCCGAGGTTAACCCGCCGGCTCTTTGTTGCTCTTCGCTTAATTGCGAATGAGTGGTGCTCGACGGATGGATCACAAGGCTTTTGGCGTCCCCCACATTGGCAAGATGGGAGAAAAGGTCTAAATTATCTACAAATGTACTCCCGGCTTTAAGACCCCCTTCAATGCCGAACACGACCATCCCCCCGAAACCATTCTCAAGATATTTTTTGGCGACCGGAA
>JASFJP010000410.1:0-4743 GCA_050121225.1 Desulfobacterales bacterium | reverse complement strand
AGGCCATCCGGGTGGCAATTCTACCCTGACCTTTGCCGGCAATCAATGGAAAACGAATGGAAGTTGAACGATTTGGCAGGAGTAAATTGAGATTTTTTAGTTAGAATTTTTTGAACTTTCTTTGATGAATATTCCGGATAGAAAGTATAAACCTAGCCAAGCCACTGGAGTTAGAAACACGACAAAAAGCACGAAATTATCGTCAAAGTGCTTTTGAAAAATAAAGACGATCAGATTTATAACTAAAACGATTATCGAGCTTGCTAGCCAAACTTTCGTTCGTCTATTTAGATAAAATAGGCGCATAGATTCCCATCTAGTTTTGAATTTACAATAATGAGCAAAACGAGAGAGTTGCCAGATGGGTAACTAATACTAATTTGTTAGAATTTCGTTAGGGGGATTGGTTTTTTGAGAAAAATATCAAAGTTCAATCTTGCAGTTAATTTAGAAAATTCTCATTCAAACCTAACATTGCCAGGTTACACTTCAGCACGAGACGCTTTCTTGAAGGCGATGAGGCTGAGATGCAACCTTATTACAATGATCATCCCACAGATTGGGATCGCGGCAAACCTACCTTTATCTTGGTTGAGGATAATCCGTCCTTCAGGCCCTTTTATGCCCTTGTCACGGATGTCGGCGAAGACGCCTTTTACTTTGAGTCTCTGTTTGAGATACAACCCGGAACCCATGTAACAATTACCGTGGAATCGGGTCTAGCCCAACCTGCACAGCATCATGCCATCGTTACCCGGTGCAGAAAGTTAACCCAAGATAAATCTCCGTTTAAATATCGAATTGCTGTCCAATACAAAAGTTGAGGTGTTCTCGAAACAGCTGCAAAAGGGAAACGAGGATCGATGAATGGGCCTTAAATCTTTTCCCGAATGACGTGAAAGGAAATCCGTGAATCGGTTACCTGACTTCTTCCGGTATAAAGGAAAACAGCGATCCACAGAAATTGTAAGAAAAAAATCATTGATGGTTTCCATAAATTTTCAGTTTTAACTTGGGTGGTTTCGCGATCAATGTATTGATGGGATTCGGGGCAAGCCATTTTTTTAAGATGAAGATTTTTCGGCGTCATCCAATTTTTGCTGAATCGTCAACAGCATCAATTTGATTAGTTTTTCTAATGCCTCTATCGTGGCTCCACCTTCAATGACTTCTTTTTTTTTAGCGCGTACGTAATCTGCGGCATCGTAGCCCTTAAGGATATGCAGAAGTGAGCGATTATAATGACCACGGCGCCATTCTTGCCACGAATCGATTTTGTTTGCGTCATTTACAAATTCGTGAAATCCTTCTTCCATTTGACGGATCCTAAGATCTTCGCGGTAATATTTCTCGGTGATGGTATTGAATTCGTGGCCATTAAGTGCCATAGGACTGGATACACCCGCTTTTTCTAAAATCGCTTTGGTCAGCTTTGCATGAACAGAATGATTGTCGGGATCAGTGCACCTCCGATTTAGATCTTGGATTGTACTGTGCAAGTTTAGGGTTTCGATAAGATCGGCTGCATCTTGTTTAATGATCTCAATAAGTGCCTTGCGATAATCGGATTGGTGGACTCGGATGTAGCCTGAATATCTTCGGCTGAGCCGGCTTTCTCTGGCGTTTTTTAAGATCTTTTGCATAAATTGATTGGTTGTATTTTTTTTTACGAAAAAGGTCGGAATACCGATGGCAGCACCGAAAAAGATCTGCCGGCGCTCACTTTCTATGGATGGATCGTCGGGGATATGAACGTGGCTAACATCACTTTTTAGGATATATTTGAATGCCAGCGCTGTTATGAGACCCTGCATGCGGATGGCCTCCCCAAGATCTTCCAAAAGACTGTCAAAAAGGCTGTAATGTCTTCCTTCAAAGCCGGAATATCCCACTTGAGCATATTGACGCAGGCGATACAGACAGTACAATGGCATGGAGGTGTCAAAAACACCCATGGCGGCAAGATCTTCCTTTAGACGTAGATCATTGTCGAGTTGCCCATCCAGCGCCGGGCTCTGATCAGTGCTCAACAGAGAAACCAGGTAATCGATGAGTCGAAAATCAACGATAAAATCACCTCTGAGTCTCAAGCATATGCTAATGAGGCCGTCCAGCCACTCGGGACCAAAAGGTGTGATCGGTTGGCCGAAAAATCGCAATTGGGCCTTCTTTTTCCATCGCCGCCAAATCATCCGAAGATGGGTAAAATCCAATTCGTGGGGTAAGAAGCCAAGGGCCTTCTCCGGGTGAAAATCTTGGAAATCGAGCCGATAGGGGGCCGCACTATATGCTCCAACAAATAAGGGTAGAAAATGTTCCACAATTTTGATGGCCAGATCGCCGATATATTTTTCATCCCTTGCCACAAAGCCTGAATTAGGATCACTAAGGAGGCGGGATATTTTCAAACTACCGAGACTGACGTGGGTTCCGTTATTTGCCAGGCTGGTATTGGAGATATTGGGTAAAACCACTAGATTATGGTTGATAATATTGGCATCCTTGAGCTTTTTAATCCCATTGAGCTGGCTGCGGGATAGCACCTGATGGCACAGAACCATATATCCATGCTTGGTCTCTCCCTGGGACCAGCCGGAGAGACAGGGACTCATGAACAGTTCACGATAAAAGGCATCCGAAATTATGCTATTCAGTATCTTTTGCCTTAACGGCGGTTGAGGTGAAAAATATATTTGAACCTCTTGTTGGTGCTCTATAAGGTGAAATTTTTCATTGGCATACTGTACCAACAGCTGACAGAACAGAAATCTTTTGGCGGTTTCCGCTGCCGCCCCAACACCCGTATGATACTTGTCCTCAAAGGGAGCGGGATAGAATGAGAAGACTTCCGGGGATGTATTGTCACTCAAAAAGTGCTTCATTATGCGCTCGCCGATTTTTTGAACCAATGGATCACAGTCAGCATCACCCAGAGCATCTGCCAGGGACAATTTCAAGAGATAGCTGACAGGGATTCTCAAATAATTTTGGCCTCCGGTGCGAAATGAAAAACGACCGGAATCTTGGCGACGCGGTCCATTCGGATTGGTTTTGTCGGCCAGCAAATCTTCATCGAATATTCGCCGGGCATAGGCGGATAATCTATGCCGTGGGAATCTCACCCAGCTGTTTTCCCATGTCTCTTCGGAATTGTTGCAGAGGTGTTCTTCCAGAGCATTGACCACCTGTTTGGAAGTATTCCCGGATGCTGTATTGCGTAGCATATTTTTGTAGTAGTTTGATTCTTTAATAGTTATCGGCAGGTCAACAGATTCCATCGGCCCGTTGACAACAGTTTGAAGCTCATTTTCTATTCCAACTGTGGTATCATCGAGGGCAAATGGAAGCGATGCAGCAAAATTATCAGGTGAGGAAAAACGGACGCCTAGTATTTCCGAGATCCTTTGGAAATCGATCCTCTTGGATTTAACTTTCGACAGCGGCTTGACGACGCTAACCACAGGTTCTTGCCGGTAAGCACTTTGTCTCAATTTCGATTCCTTTTTAGCTTTTTCCTGGAAAACAATCTTAACCCGGACAAGGTGGCACCAAAAACGACAGATTAATCACGAAAACACGAAAGAACGAAAACACAGAAAAGAAATATGAAAAATTACGTGTTTTTTGAATTCGATGGTTTCGAGGTTAAAAAGTTTTTTTGCAATACAGCAGTTACACAATTAAGATTCTAACAGAGTATCCATAAAGAATTCGACCAGGCCAGTTTTCCTTTGGCATCTTCGATTTCAATACGCGCATAAGGCCAGTCGGTCGGCAGTTCGAATTCGGCTTGCAGCAAAGACTTTTTACTGTCGATAGAATGGAGCCATTTGCCAACCCGACGTGGTCCGATAAGGCGAATATAGGTCACTGGAGAGGTTTTGACCGTCACCTTGGTTCCGGAATATTCGATAGATTTAAACTCAGGTCCCTGGGTAGCGTAAAAGTTTCCTTCATGGATGCTTGATAAGATCTGTGCTTGGGTGCAGGCTGGTGCATTGACCATGATCCAGCCGCCTTTCCAACAATGGTAACCGGGAATGAAATGGCTGTCATCCGTCGCAAAACCCAAGAAATTTGGATTTTGATTTAATATGCGATCCCAGTAAGATAGAGCATATCCGCTACCGTTTTCACAATGAGAAGAGTGATTATAGATTTCCATTCCGTGAAACTTATGACGTAATCCATCCCGGGACGTATTGCCGGTCCAGTGCGGGTGGGCCCAAATCAACAATGCACCCTGATTATAGGCGGCTTGCATGGACTCTATGAAATTATCGAGGACAATGGAAATTTCGAGTGTAGCCCCAATGGCCAGAACATGGTAGTAGGTGCCCAGGGAATCATAGCCGTCCAGCTCGATGCCGGGCATAACTAATAGCGGCAGCGGCTTTTGATTTCCATTGAACTCCGGCACGCACCAGTGGTCGGTAACGGAAATAAAGTCGAATTTTTCCTGAGAATACTTCTCGACCAGCTCTTCAAAACCAAGATGCCCATCCGAGCGAACCGTATGAAGATGCAGACTGCCTTTATACCACTGACCCGAAGTATCATACCGAAAATTAATGTTTTTTTGCTGCTTAAAATCAATTGCAGCGGCGCTTGTTTCCATGGGTGTCTCCTAATCGGATTTCTTATTTTTTGTTAATGGGTATTGCTTGCAGTGTCCCACAGTTCCCGCTGACTGTCTCTATTGGCAATGATAACGGGCTCCTATTTGAATTTGATGAGTCGGTT
>JASFJP010000409.1:0-4753 GCA_050121225.1 Desulfobacterales bacterium | reverse complement strand
GGCCGTCGTTGACCCCAAGCGGGACGTACAGGATTACCTCACCATTGCCAGGGAGGAGGGCATGCAGATCAGCCACGTGTTTAACACCCATCTGCATGCCGATCACGTCAGCGGAGACCAGGAGCTACAGCTGGCCACGGGAGCGGATATCTATATTCATGAAAGCGCTCCGGTGGAATACAGGCACAAGGCGCTTAAGGAGGGCGATACCTTCGAGCTGGGCGCCGCCAAAATGCAGGTGCTGCACACCCCGGGGCATACGCCCAATTCGGTCTCTCTGCTGGTAACGGACAAGGCCCGTTCCGAGGAACCTCAGATGCTGCTGACCGGCGACCTGCTCTTCGTGGGGGATATCGGCCGGCCGGATCTACCCGGGGCTGAAATCCTCGATGAACAGGTGGAAAATCTTTATCAGAGCCTGTACGTCAAGCTGGCCGACTACCCGGACCATCTGGAAATATTTCCGGCCCATGGTGAAGGTTCCCTTTGCGGGCGGGGAATGAGTGCCAAGAAGAGTTCTACCCTCGGCTATGAACGGAGAGCCAACCCCATGCTGGGATTTCCATCCTTCGAGGCTTTCAAGGCCGAGGTCATGTCGGCCTTTCCAGTGCGCCCCAAAAGCTTTTCACACATCATCCAGACCAACCTGCAGGGCGCAGCCACACTGGACGCCTGTCCCATCGACAAGAGCCTGACCCCCAAACAGTTCGAGGAGATGATGGCCGATGGGGCCGTGATCATCGACGCCCGTGATTCGGCGGCTTTCGGCGGATTCCACATTCCGAGCAGCATCAACATCGGGTTCGAAAAGCAGCTGGCCAACTGGGTCGGCATGGTGGTGAATCCCAATGCGGAAATCATTCTGGTGGTAGATGACCGAGAGGACTATGACCGTATGGTCACCGAACTGCACCGCATCGGTTACGATCTGATCTTCGGCTACCTCTCCGGGGGCATCATGGCCTGGCTGATGAGTGGGCGGGCCGTGGAACAACTGGAGCAAACCTCCCCTCAGCAGTTGAAATCGCAGCTAGAAAAGAGCAACATCCGTATCATCGATGTGCGAACACCGGCCGAATGGAGTGGCGGTCGGATCAAGTGGTCCGAACATTTCCCCTTGTCCGACATTCTCGACGATAATTTCCCCAAGGCAGAAAAGGGTGAAGAACTTGTGCTGCAGTGCGGCAGCGGCTATCGGTCGAACATCGCGGCAAGCATTATGAAGCAGGCGGGGTATGCCAAAGTGAAATCTCTGGCAGGCGGCATCTTTGCTTGGTCCAATGCAGGCTTTCCGGTTGTATCGAACTGAAGGTCTCATTCACGGCGGTGTGTTGCAAGCACGATGCACAACAGCACCAAAACGCGGGCTAAAATAAAAAACTGTCAAACTTCGGCAAAAAGGATTTGATCTGAATCATTGATACATACATGAGAAAATGCCAGTCCCGCTTACATGCATTCATTGGGGCTGGCATTTCTAATATAGGGGCTGTAAATAGATCGTTGGTTAGAGCGTAACCTGTATTTTTCTATAAGCTACAATTGCTGTCTTACCTGCTATTACAATTATCGACGACTCTTACCGCAATGAACTATTAAAACCATATCTCTTGCGCAGAGCTATGGACAGCCCGCATAACAAATCCAGCACTCGCTCAGCTAACGGCACTGTAAGCACACCTCCTGCGCCGCAGCTTGGAGTTATAAGAGCTCGTCGTAAAAGAAGCTTTTGGTCGAAACCCTTGCCTACTAAGAGGCGCAACCCATTTTCGAACCGATCAATTAGCGAGGGAATTGTCTCAGCGGCTGCGGCATCTCTGTCAAGTGTTGGAACGATACCCCAGCCCAGCGAACCGCCCCGATCCAAGAATTTTCTTAGTTCAGCGGGATAAAGTGTGATTCCTTGCATATGGTCGTATGCATCGAAATCAAGAATATCAAGATCAGTCTCCATTAGCAGCGACCAATCAGTATTTTCCTCGCAGTGGACACCGGCTATGCCGCCGAAGGCGTGGATTCCCGCGATAACTTCGTTTAAGTCTTTCATGACATCTTCTCGGCTTATCGTGATATAGGTCTGTTTCCCAAATCCAAGCAACGACGGTTCATCAAGAAAAATCATAATCGGAAGACCGAAATCGGCTAATTGACCAACCTGCCATAGAGCTTTTAAAACTACTGTTTTAACGATCACATCGCGTAGTTGATTATCGTAGTAAGAGCAGCGGCCATTTTGGTCCAACAAGTTAGTGCCGAGGGTGAAAGGTCCGGTAACCTGACCCTTAAGCATAATCGTCCGGCCTATTGCCATGTGTTTAGGCAGGTGCGATACGAATTCGGAAAAACCGGCTGCATATGTTTGTGAAAGACGAAAACTTTCAAGCGCTCCAAAATTATTATCCTCCATTACGGCCAGATATTTCTCATAGAAGTCAGCCAATTGTTCAGGAAAATCATCGGCAGAAGTTGAAATGTAAGTGCGATTACCATCGCGAATAAGTGCTGGTATTCCTTCAGTAAACTGCATCATCATATTCTCAAGCAGACTACGTTTTGGAAACTGCACCCAAGATGCAATCTCCGGCGTATTCTTAAACATCAAAGCGGTGCCACGCACCACATCAGTGTGCGGTAAGCTTCCAATTGTGGTAGCAAGGCAAAAAGGTTCGAAAACCGGTTGCGCTGCTTTAGTAGATTGCATTTTTACCTTTAATTGGATATTCGCGTTTAACCCAGGAACATAAAAAAGGGGCGGTCAACCTGCTGAATGGCTTAACCACCCCAAACTGTGTTCGGCACGAAAACGGCACAAATGAAAAAAGTAATGTCCTAAAGGGCACATAAGCCCTTGATTTTATTGGTCGGGGCGAGAGGATTTGAACCTCCGACCCCTTGAACCCCATTCAAGTGCGCTACCAGACTGCGCTACGCCCCGACACAAAAGATATTTCTACCACCTTGGCAATTTTATGTCAACATATGATAATTCGCAAAAGACCGAATTCAAGATATGTTTTACAATTTGTATTTCTTTGAAATATATGTCAATATTCTAGATTAGTAAATCGCCCAAAATACGTTTTAGAAATTAAACACCTCGCAAGATCATTTACATACCTTTTTATAAAATTATCGCGGCGTGTTAAATTAACATCACATCCGAAATCTAACCCGTCATGAGCATCGTATCAAAACCATTGACTATTCCTCCGCGGCTCAAAGTTGGCGACACCATCGGTATTGTCGCTCCAGCCGGACCCTTTGATCGCGATAAGTTCGACCTTGGAGTTCAGATTCTGAGAAAAAAGGGCTTTGAGGTTTTTATCCCCGAACGACTCTTTGAGACCAAGGGATACTTGGCCGGACCTGATCTTCATCGGGCAACGCTGGTCAATCAGCTTTTTGCGGATGCATCCATAAACGCGATTATCTGCGCCAGGGGCGGGTATGGATCGATGCGACTTCTTCCGTTGCTGGATTATAATATCATTGAAAACAACCCCAAAGTCTTCATCGGTTTTAGTGATGTCAGTGCTATTTTATCGGTACTGCTCTCACGTTGCGGATTGGTTAGCTTTCACGGGCCGATGGTTGCCACGCTGGCCGATATTCCCGAAAAAACTCTGCAATCATTGTTAAACGCCATTTCCTCCGACGATAACATTGAAATCAAGCTGAGCAATGGTGTGACAGTGAAACCCGGGTCTGTATCGGGGGCGATCTGCGGTGGGAACTTGACGACGCTCTGCCATCTGATAGGAACCCCGTTTGAACCGAGTTTTAAGAATAAAATCGTTTTTCTGGAAGACCAGGGAGAGGCCACTTACAGGGTCGATCGCATGCTTGCCCACATGAAGCTGGCGGGCTGCTTCGATGGCGTTACAGGGCTGATTTTGGGATCATTTAAAGCGTGCGGGTCCATGAACGATATTTGTGATATCGTAGCAGACATATTCAATGATTGCCAAATACCCGTTCTTGCTGGGCTGGATGCTGGTCATGGGGCCCACAATTTGACGATACCCTTGGGCATCGAAACTGCTCTTGATGCAGACAGACACCTTTTAATCTATCAACAGCCGGCGACAACGTAACGTGTTTGGCATTTTTTTACGACACCACCAAACAAAGATAATCAATGCAAGATGTCGACACACTTATGCAGCAGGCGGTTTCCGAGAGAGTTTTTCCCGGAGGGGTGCTGTTGGTATCAAAAGAAGGCACTGTCGCCTTCCATAAAGCATACGGAATGGCCGATATGGTCTCCTGTCGAAGGATGAGGACCGACACATTGTTTGATTTGGCCTCTCTAACCAAACCCCTTGCGACTGCTCTGGCAATAATGTTGCTGATCAAGCAAAATAAACTTGATTTGGAACAGCGCCTGGATGCCGTGCTGCCGGCGTTTGCGGGTGACGACAAGGCTTCGATCAAGGTTAAGCACCTTTTATATCATAATTCCGGTCTTCCGGATTACAGGGCCTACTATAAAAAGGTCGCGCACGTTCCAGCGCAGAAACGCAAAAATGAACTGCGCCGATTGCTGGTCAAGGAGCCACGAATTTATCCCATTGGTGAAAAGGTGGAGTACAGCGATCTAGGATTTATGATTCTGGAGTGGATGATTGAGCACCTTAGCGCCATGCGGCTTGATCAATTTGTTTCCGAGAAGGTGTATGGTCCCTTGGGATTGGAAAATCTTTTTTTTATCGATCTCTACGCTCCGCGGACGAAAGGCCTCTTTGCGGCGACC
>JASFJP010000408.1:0-4791 GCA_050121225.1 Desulfobacterales bacterium | reverse complement strand
AACTAAAGATTGCGCTAACCCAACGCACTTTGCATGGCAGGCGGGTATTCGTTTTTTTGGAGTCTCTTTCTCGATTTGACCGACCTTTTTTTTGCCCGGCGGCTGGGCTGAACTTCGAACCTTCAAACGCTGAACCTATGAACCCCTGGCCCAGACCTGGATCATATACGAATTCCATTAATCTGACGGTCGCATCGGTTTAACGTCACCTAAGCATATTCAAAGCAGTCGCTCAGGGCGGGCCTGAACCGCCCAACCTGGCTCATATCAACCCCTTGGCCTTCAACTCTTCCAGTAATTTCTCGCCTTGAGAAAGACTATCAAAGATGATGGACGATGTAATCGTGGCCGATGATACCGCATCCACCTGAGAATCGAAAATAAACGGTTTCGTCAGGGACTTTCCAAATATCCTGGATCGCATTTTGGAGATATCCGCTTCATTCCATGATTTATTTCCCCATTTGGTCAGCCGAAGCGGTACGAATCGAAGTACCTCACCCGAAGACTCAAAAACATAAATAAAATGGCACGGTGCATTTCGAATTTAGGATCCGGCAGCACCGGATACTTGGGTTTAAACATGTCATTACAGAAGTGTCGTCCCCGATCTATTGCAATCACCGCAAGAAATTCATATACTTTAATAAAATCTGTGTAAGCGTTCACAGGTTCAAGGTTTACCCGCCTGGCGGCGACGAAGGCGACCAGGGTTCATCTTTCAGAGTTATCTTTGTTTATAGGCATTTACAAATTTAGCCGCACAGTTTTTTGCGACCGGGTCTTAGCGTACTTGTCTGTCTATGTTTTCATTGGGTCTGCCTCAGGGCTTATCAATCAATGATTTCGATTGGATATAAACTCTAACCTTTGAACCTGGGAACCCTGAACCCCTGAACGGATACAAAACTGGGAAGATCTGCACAATTCCGTGTCCCATATTACGATGATAGCAAACACCCAAACCAGTTCAGACAATTTCGACCTGTCTTTCAAGGTATTCCATGAGCTCATGGCAAAGAAGGTAGCGGACATCCTTCTGGTTTCCAGCCCCTATGAAGCTTTCATCATGGAGGAGGAAGGTCGCCTGGCCGAAAGAATCATTCATGAATATCGCGGTTTGAATCTTTCTCGTCCGCCAATGCTCACGTGGGTATCGTCTGCCCGGGAAGCGCTCGATGCACTTGCCGGAAAAAAATTCGACCTTGTCATCACCATGCCCCGGGTTGATGAAACCGATGCCTTCGTCCTTGGAAGAGAAATAAAAAGTAAATATCCGGGCCTGCCGGTATTCTTGATGATTCAAAACACGAGTAAACATCTTTTAGAGCGCACGGCTACCGATCGGAAATCCATTGATCGGTTTTATGTCTGGTACGGCAATTCGGATCTTCTGCTGGCCTTAATAAAAAATCTTGAAGACCGCATGAACGTCGCCTACGACACCGAGCGTGCCAAAGTGCGGGTTATAATTCTAGTGGAAGACTCCCCCATCTACTATTCCTCATTGCTGCCGCTGCTGTACAAGGAAATTGTTTCCCAGACCCAGGCGGTGATGGAGGAGTCGGTAAATGATGAACATCGAATTCTTAGAATGCGGGCGCGGCCTAAGATCCTCGTCGCCGAAAACTATGAAGAAGCGACTGGCCTCTATCGCCTATATCGGCCTTATTTGCTGAGTGTTTTTTCAGATGTGCGTTTCCCGAAAGACGGGCAGATGGACGACACAGCCGGTGTCAAACTGCTCTCTATGATCCGAGAAGACAATCCCGACCTGCCCCTGCTAAATCTAAGTTCAGAAGAATCAAACCGCGAGCAGGCTCTCGCAATCCCGGCCGTATTTATCAATAAAAACACGCCGACTCTGCATTCGGAAATCCGCCGGTTTTTTATACAATATCTGGGCTTCGGCGACTTTATTTTTCGCCTCCCTGGCGGTCAGGAAATTGCGCGAGCGTCGAATTTACGCGAAATGGAGAAGATCCTTCCGACTATTCCCGATGAATCTGTGTTTTACCACGGAAAACGCAATCATTTCTCGAGCTGGATGATGGCACGTTCCGAGATTATGCTGGCTTCCAAGCTCAAACCCATGCAAGTCAGCGATTTTCGCAATACCGCTGAATTAAAACAATACCTCGTCAACTGCATCTATGAGCGTCGCAAGGGACGCCAGAAGGGTCTGATCACGGAACTGATAACGGGCACCTTTGATCCCGATGCCGATTTTGTAAAAATCGGCAAAGGCTCCTTGGGCGGCAAAGCACGAGGCCTGGCCTTCATCTCCACCCAGCTCAAGAACAATCCGGATATTCAACAAAAGTATAAGGATCTCGACATTCAGGTTCCAAAATCACTGGTCATATCCACGGCAGGATTTGAGTCGTTTATCAGCGAAAACAATCTAAAAGAGCTGGCGACCAGTGATTTAAGCGATGAGGAGATTTCCAGGCTGTTTTTGTCGGCCCGCTTGCCCGACTGGCTGCGGAACGATCTTGAACAGTTTGTACAGCAGGTCCGCTATCCCATAGCCGTGCGATCTTCCAGCCTACTTGAAGATGCTCAGTACCAACCATTTGCCGGTATCTATAAAACCTACATGCTCCCCAACAACCACCCGGATCCGACCACGCGGCTTGAGCGTCTGATAACTGCCATTAAACTGGTTTATGCATCAACTTATTTTGAAGGCCCACGGTCCTATGCTAAAAGTAGCTTTCATCGCATGGAAGACGAGGCCATGGCTGTGGTTATCCAGCAGCTAACAGGCTCCACGGTTGGGGATTACTTCTACCCGGCCGTCGCCGGAGTGGCCCAGTCGTATAATTTCTACCCGATCTCACACTTGAAACCGGAAGAAGGCATCGCCCATATCGCACTGGGCCTCGGTAAGACAGTTGTCGAAGGCGGCACATCGTTGCGTTTTTCACCGCGCTACCCTCAATTTCTGCCTCAATTTTCCACCGTGGATGACATTCTGAAGAACTCCCAGCGCTTTTTTTATGCCCTTAAGATGAAGGAGTTTCCCGAAGAGCTTGGCATCGATGAAAACGCGACCCTGGCGCACCTGGAAATCGATGCCTGTTTGACTCACGCTCCGATAAAGCGCATGTCCAGCACGTATCTTCCGCAGGATCACAGAATCAGAGACGGGGCCCACGCCACAGGCTATCCGGTTCTGACGTTTGCCGACATTCTTAAATACCAATCATTTCCTCTGGCGGATATTCTATCAGACGTTCTGGAAATAGGACGCAAAGGCATGGGATGCCCCGTTGAAATGGAATTTGCAGTCAATCTGCCATTGGGCGGTGATGCACGGCCGTCATTCGATCTATTGCAGATCAGACCCATGGGAATCATTCAACACCATATGGACGTTGAAATCAGTCAGGATGAGATCGATCGGGCTTTGTGTTATTCGACGATGGCGCTTGGCAACGGCTGCTACGAAGACATCGTCGACATCGTCTTTGTCAATCCGGCCACTTTTGAACCGTCCCGCACCATTGACATTGCAGCCGAAATCGGCCAAATCAACCAGCAGCTTGTTCACCAAAAACGTAAGTATATACTGATCGGTCCGGGACGTTGGGGATCCGCCGACCGCTGGTTAGGCATCCCGGTGCGCTGGAACGACATCTCGGGTGTCGGGGCCATGGTCGAAGCCATCTCCCAGGGACTGAACGCCGACCCTTCCCAGGGGTCGCATTTCTTTCACAACATCACCTCTTTGGGCATCAGCTATCTGACCACCTCCGACAACGGCACGGATTTTATAAAGTGGGATTGGCTTCAAACCTTATCGACCGAAAACGAAACCACCTACCTGAAACACATAAAACTTCCCGAGCCTCTCACCATTAAGATCGATGGCAAAAAATCCCAGGCGGTTATTTTGACCTAAAAAGCGACCGGGTTCGTCACTCTCTAAAAAAAAGTTCGTGAGTCCTATTTGCGCATCAATCGGATTTAATTCTACAAATGCAGCGATAATTATTTAGACTCGATTCATTGCAATTTTAAAGCTGAATTCACCTGAGTTATCTATGGGATCGTGGGAGCGGCTTCATGAATCCCCTTAAAGGGGATCATTTTAATAATCATTTTCACCACAGTGACGCTGAGCACGCAGAGGACCTTTTTCTTCTTTTTTGCTTTCCGCTGAGCTCCGTTTAAGAAGAGCGAGATGTACAAAGGGCGGAAAGCAAAAATTAGCAACCCTTACGGGACTGGCAATTGCTACTGTAAACAAATGCTCTCTACAATGGGTTTGACTGTGCACCAATGCTGAAAAATTTTCCTTTGCCGGAGGCCGGCCCTTAGCTTATATGATCCGCTCGGTCATCCCGTCTTAGCGGGGCCTCTCAACAGCAATGGAAAAATATTAGTTTCTCCGCGTCCTAAGTGTCTGGCACAACCCCGCGGAGCGGGATACAAGCAACGAGAAAATGAAGGCTCCCTGCAGCAGAGCTGACGGGGTAACGGGTTATCGGAAATATGTCTATTATCTCGCAGTCCCGCTGGGCGGGATTTCCGCTTCGCTACAACAAGCTACGGGGGAATAAGACCCTATAAAAAGTTGTCCGTGGCTGTCAGTGTGGGTCCGTGGTTAATCAAAATCATTAAAGTTTAAACGTTAATTTCAATCCCCCACTGGTTCAACTTACCCTCATCATATCCAACATGGTCTGCTACGTGCAGCTTCCACTCTCCGGTAATATTTTCATCGATGAATTGCGCCAATTGAGGATGCGTCGCGACTGTATATTCCGCGCTGATGTTGTCGCT
>JASFJP010000407.1:0-4793 GCA_050121225.1 Desulfobacterales bacterium | reverse complement strand
ATTCAGCTTAACCACATAAATTTTACCCTCGGTTGCAATGCCAACCCGGTAAGATTTCCAGTTATCCTCAATTTCTCTGACAATTCCGGTGATTGCTATTTCCTTATTACTCTCTTTTGGTTTTTTTCCCACTTTAATATACTCCCGGGTCTAATTTTCAGTCTGAAATATTTCGTATCCCAAACCAGATAAGCAAAAAGCATGCTAATTTTATAACCGTCTGGAATTAATTAATTTATCAGAAATAGCATAAAAGGTTCGGAATTATTTGTTCCGATTGCAGAAAGGTAAACCATTTTTGTATAAAAGCGGTTTTTTTATTGACAGACAATCTCTTTTCTTATTTATCACATTCTATTGCTGCTAATAACCTGACAATATTGCATCTCGGTACCTGAAATGAAATCTGTTCTGATTATTTCTACGAAAGAAGACGAAGCCCGATTGATTCGCGAATCGCTACCGTCCGAGTACCAGGTGGAGAATGCGGATAGCGTTAAGAAAGCGCTTAATTTGCATCGCCAATGCTCGTTTGACATAATTTTTTCTGATTTAAGTTTGCTGCGAGATACTTCCGGGACAGAAACCGTGGCTGAGACGATAGAGTCCTTTAAAGAAATGAATCCACTGGCTGAGATTTTAATTTTATCATCGAAGACACTAATTCGCGATACCGTCGAAGCCGTCAAGGCCGGCGCCAACAACTACCTGACCTATCCCATTGATCCTTCCGAAGTACGTCTCGTCATCGAATCCGCAAACGTATCTCTCGGGAAAAAGCTGGAACTGGATTATTTAAGGGATCAATTCTGGAAACCTGAATGGCTGGATATACTCGACTCACGCGATAGCGGCATGCGGGATGTGTTTATAAAAATTCGGGCTGTTGCACCGACCCGGTCTACTGTGCTGCTCATCGGAGAGACCGGCACCGGCAAAGGTTTGTTGACGCGGATGATCCATATGCATAGCAACCGCAGTGATGATTCGTTTGTCAGTGTGCACTGCGGTGCAATTCCGGACACGCTTTTGGAAAGCGAGCTTTTCGGGCACGAAAAAGGCGCTTTTACGGGTGCTGTGCGCAAAAAACTGGGTAAATTTGAAATAGCCCGTAGCGGCACTATCTTTTTGGATGAAATCGGTACGATTACGCCCTCGGCCCAGATCAAGCTACTGCAGGTGCTTCAGGACGGCTCCTTTAGCCGGGTTGGTGGTGAAGAAGTATTGCATACCGACGCCCGTGTAATTGCGGCCACCAACGCCGACCTTACCGCGATGATCGAACGGGACGAGTTCAGAAAAGATCTTTATTACCGCTTGAACGTTTTTCCGATTGAAATACCCCCGCTCAGGGCGCGTGTTGACGATATTTCTAAGATTGTTGAAGTGTTTTTGAAAAAGCTGAAGCAACGATATAAGAAGAACGTCCATTCTGTCCATCCGCATGTTCTGCAAGCATTTAAAAACTACCATTGGCCCGGCAACATTCGTGAACTGGAAAACTTGATGGAACGGGCGTGTATTCTAGAAACGACAAATATCTTGACACCTGAGAGTTTTCCCACTGTGCTTTTCGAATCTGGTGATCAACATTTTATGTTACCCACCGAAGCCCACCTTACGCTGGCAGATGCCCGCAGGCACGTTATCGAAGACTTTGAACGCCAGTACATCAAGGAGCTGTTTGCTCGCAGCAAAGGCAGGGTCAATCGTGCCGCGGAGGATGCGGGCATCAGTTCCCGCCAGTTGAACAAACTGATGGTCAAATACGGCATTCAGAAAGAAAGCTTTAAAGTCTGAAATCTACTCGGCAATGCCTTAAAGCATTTTCACCGCTTATGTGAAACTACGCCAAAATGGCACGGATTCTTGATGATTAGAGCGTTTGTCAGAATAACGTTCCGATAGCGGTTGTCATAAATTGCTATAACCCTGGGTGATCATACAAAAGTATCTGCGCCTGTTATTGATCTGGACCAAACCGAACATATTAATGACAACCGGTATAAACCTGAACTCTGAGTTCAGGTTCTCCATTTATCGGAACAGCAAGTTCGCATCATCCAATAGACAATATTTTCAGTATATTAGAATTTCACACAACAATACGCGTGACAAAAAACATGGATGGTAGTCCAGATAGTGAATTCTGTGTTCCTAAAACATTTATTTTATTTTGAAATTTATAATTATAACAACGGGTTGTAAGTTTGGCACGGGTGATGCACTCTTAATCAGCCAAGAAACAAAAAGGTCGTTCTTAAGGTCGTGTTGAAAAGGACCAAGGAATCCCAAACAAAAAATTGAAGTTCGGTCCCTGAGCACAATAAAGGAGGAATCTGAAATGATACTTAAACGAATGTTTGACTTTCCAAATTATGGCTGGAGAAGTGCTTTTGACGACCTGGAACGAATGCGGCGGGACATGGACCGCCTATTCGGCCAGGTCGCCGGGCGGGCTTACTGGCCGACCCATGCCGGTGTTTTCCCCCTAGTCAATGTAACCGAGGACAAGGATCATTTTTACATCCGTAGTGAAATTCCAGGTATGGAAAGCCAAGAAATAAATATTTCTGCCACCGGCAGAAACCTTACCATAGCAGGAGAACGGAAAATTTCCTCAGAAGGCGAAAATGTGAGGTATCACCGGCGTGAACGCGATGACGGTAAATTTAGCCGAGTTATTGCCCTGCCAACTGATGTTCGGGTCGGCAAAATCGAAGCTGGCTATGTCGACGGAATTTTGAGCATTAAAATACCCAAAGCCGAAGAGGCCAAACCAAAGCAGATTAAGGTAAAATAGCATTTATGTTATAAAGGGAGGTGAAAGCTATGACTGAAACAAAAGAGCTTCAGGCTAAAGAAAAAGTGGAGGCCCCTATCCCTGGAGAGCAGATGAAACCGGGCCCCGTGTTTACACCGAATGTGGATATTTTTGAAACCGATAAGGAAATTATCATGCTGGCGGATATTCCCGGCGTCAAAACACAGAATTTAACTATTGACCTTCGGGACGATACGTTAACTCTCACCGGGGAGGTGAAACCAGTTGATCGCCCTGACGAAGAAGACATTCTGGTTGAATATCAAGTCGGCAGCTACCATCGCCAATTTACGCTGACGGAGGTGATCGACCAGAGTAAAATAGATGCCTCAATGAACAACGGTGTTTTGAGGCTTGTCCTGCCAAAGGTTGAAAAAGCCATGCCGCGTCAGATTACCGTTAAGGCGGGATGAAGTTCTCTATAACTTTTCTATCATTTGAATCGGAGCGTATCCGTGACATTCATTTATGCTGGGACTGTAGATTCACCTATATCCCGGCATTGATTTTGAATTATTCCAGTTTAAAGTTTCCTACGATTTTCTCGGCGACTCAAAAAATTCTTCCAAAGAAGAAATCCAGCGCGCTTAGTGGAAGCTTTCCCGGAAATTTAATCGGGATTCAAGTTGACCGAACGGTTGTTTTCGGTCAACTCTGAGACGGGAGGACGCTTTTGAATCTGCAACCCTTGTTTAAGCCAAAAACGATGGCGGTCGTTGGGGTGTCTTTTTCCAATGACCGCCATCCCGCCAACATCATCTATAACAAAGCTCATCTGCGCTATCCGCTGAAAGTCTTTGCGGTAAATCCTCGCGGCGGATCGCTGTTGGGAGAACCCGTGTTCACCGACATATCGGAGATTGCCGAAAAGGTTGATCTAGCGGTCATTGCCGTGCGTGCCGACGCCGTTCCCGATGTATTACAGCAATGCATTCGAAACCGTGTTGGCGGTGCTACCATAATTTCCGGAGGATTCGCAGAAGTAAACCGCAAGGATTTGCAGGACCGTTTAGTGACCCTTGCACGTGAAGCAAATTTTCCTTTTATTGGTCCCAACTGTTTGGGGATATACGTGCCTTCTAAGGTGGACACCTTTTTTCTACCCGGAGAGCGCATGGTGCATCCGGCTTCCGGAAACGTTGCGCTGGTCAGTCAGAGCGGGGGTGTTCTGGTTGATCAAATGGTTAAGTTTGCCGAACAGGGCATCGGTTTATCCCTGGCAGTAAGTATCGGCAATAAAGCGCTTATCCGTGAGCAAACACTTCTAGATTATCTGGTCGCGGATCCAAGAACAAACGTTATCGCATTTTACATTGAAGGATTTGGCAAGAACGAGGGTCGCGATTTCGTCATGGCAGCCAGCCAATGTCCAAAACCGGTCATCGTATTGAAGGCCGGTAAAACCGATGCCGGCAGTCGCGCCGTTTCAAGCCACACCGCCTCTTTGGCCGGGGATCATGAGGTTTTTTCTGCGGTGCTCGCTCAGTATGGGGTGGTGGAAGCATCTAACGAACTGGAACTCGTCTCTTTTTGCGAATCCCTGAGCTGCTACCAGAAAGCAATTGGAGGCAATGTCGGTATCATCACCGGCAGTGGCGGACACGGGGCGTTATCTGTGGATCTGTGCTCCGATCGCGGGTTGCTGGTACCCGGCCTTTCAGAAACCGATCAGATTGAGCTTAGGGACCAGCTCTCTTCCAGTATTCAACCCATCGCCGCTGTCGGCAACCCCATTGATCTTACCGGGAGTGCAGTGGATGACGACTTTGTTGCAGCTACCAGGGAGTTGGGTCGCTTACCGGAAATCGACGCCATTATTGTTCTCTTGTTGCCCTACTCACCGGGCATTACCTCGGATCTCGGGGCAAGACTTAGCCAGGTATCTCGTAGGGCAAACAAATCATTGGTTGCCTACGTGCCCCATGTGGAAAAATACCGCATGCTGATTGAGGGATTTGAACTCAACCGC